>JAYWDF010000495.1:0-14257 GCA_043779985.1 Akkermansiaceae bacterium
CGGTCACTGGAATTCCTCTCGCCTGAGTGGATGGCGATGCTGGGTCACACCACCACCGAGGCCGCGCGCCTCGGCCTGGGCGTGGATATGACGACGGGCACCGGTTGGCCCTTTGGCGGTCCGCAGGTCACCCCGGAGTTCGCATCCGCAGGACTCACGATCATCCGCCAGGATGCTGCCGGGGGCACGCCGTGCAAACTCGTGTTACCCGCGGGCACACTTTTATGCCTGCGCGCCTATCCGGAATCCGGTGCACCCGTCGATCTAGGCACCGCGGTGAAACAAGGTGAGCTTGCATGGCTCCCCCCTGCGGGAAAATGGAAGATTCTCGGCCTCACTTCGCTGGCACCCATCCAACAAGTCAAACGCGCCGCTCCGGGCGGTGAAGGCAACGTGCTCGATCCCTTTTCGGCATCGGCGATGACCTGTTATCTCGCATCCTTCGACAAGGCATTTGCGAAGTTCGCAGCGCCAATGCCACGCGCGCAGTTCCACGACTCGTTCGAATACTACGCCGCCGAGTGGACGCCGGCTTTTTTCGACGCCTTCCTAACCGCCCGCGGCTACGACCTCCGGGACCAACTTCCCGCCTTTGTCGGCGCGGATGATCCCGACAGCGTCTCCCGGGTCCGCGCGGACTACCGCGAGACACTCAGCGAGCTGCACCTCGCCTATCTGCAAGGTTGGCATGATTGGACGAAATCCCACGGCGGCATCACCCGCAACCAAGCACACGGCTCGCCGGGAAACTTGCTAGACCACTATGCCGTTTCGGAAATTCCCGAGACTGAGATTTTCCGAAAGGTCGATGAAGCGCAGATCCCGATGATGCGTATCGCCGCCTCCGCCGCCCATTCCAAGGGCGACAACCTTGTCAGCGCCGAGACTTTCACCTGGCTCGACGAGCACTTCCAGGTCACCCCGGAAAAGCTCAAGGAAGCTGCGGACTTCGTCTTCCTCGGTGGCGTGAACCACATCTTTTTCCACGGCATCCCCTACTCGCCCGCTGATGCGCAATGGCCCGGCTGGCTTTTCTACGCCTCCACCCACATGGGCCAGAACGGCGGCCTCTGGCACGATCTATCCGCCTTCACCGCCTATCTCCAGCGCTGCCAATCCATCCTCCAGGAAGGCAGCAACTCCGCCGACGTTCTGATATACTATCCGATATACGACCTCTGGCACAACGGGCAGGAAAAGCTCCCGCTCTTCACCGTTCACAATCAAAACGAATGGCTCTGGCCGACTCCGTTCTACCGCACGTCCATGGAGCTCTGGGAAAACGGCGTCACCTTCGACTACGCCAGCGGGGCCATGCTTTCTCGCGCCACCGTGAGCGACGGCAAGATCCTGCTAGGCGGCCATGCCTACCGCACCCTGGTCCTGCCCGGAGTGAAACGGCTGTCGCCACAGACCATGGAGCAAATCCTCAAGCTCAGCTCCCGCGGTGCCAAGATCCTGGTCCAAGACGGCTGGCCGACGGACGTTCCGGGATTCCATCATGCCAAAGAACGGCGCGATCAATTGCTAGACCTCGAAAAGAAGACCGCCAGCAAGGGAGCCGTCATCCACGCCTCCGGATCCATTCTCCCCGCACTCTCACAGCTCCAGGTCTTCCGGGAAACCATGACCGCCGCCGGCCTGCGTTTCGTCCGGCGCAGCCACGCGGGGGGCTACCACTACTTTATCGTGAACCGGAGCAAGACGGCCTTCGACGGCGTCCTGCCGCTCGCAGTGCCGTTCCAAAGCGCGGTGATTCTCGATCCGTGGAACCCTGCTAGCAACGGCACCTCTTCACCCCGGCCATCCGGCAAGCAGACCGGAGTCGCCCTCCGCCTCGCTCCGGGCCAATCGATCATCGTCCGCACGTTTACCGATCGTAAAATCGACGGCAAGCCTTGGACCATCGCCCCGTCTAACCCGCAACCGATCGCCGTGAACGGACCATGGAAAATCGAGTTTCTCGACGGCGGCCCGATCCTCCCGGCTCCGGCCGTTTCGATGCAACCCGGCTCGTGGACCACCCTGCCCGACCCTGCGGCGGCGAATTTCTCCGGCACCGCCCGCTACACCACGACCTTCAGCCTTCCCGAACCCCTTCCTGCCACCTGCCAGCTCGATCTCGGGAAAGTCGCCAGCACCGCCCGCGTCATCCTCAATGGCCAGTCCCTCGGCATCTCGTGGTGCGCCCCTCACCTCATCCAGATCGCACCGGCGCTCAAGACCGGTGACAATCGCTTGGAAATCGAGGTCACCAACCTCGCCGCCAACCGCATCGCCGATCTCGACCGCCGCAAGGTGCCGTGGAAGCAGTTCCATGAGATCAACTTCGTCAATATCGACTACAAACTCTTCGACGCCTCGGCTTGGCCCCCGCTCGACTCCGGTTTACTCGGTCCCGTCCGGCTTCTCGTCCCCGCCCCGCCCTCGGCCCCCGGCCAATAAAAATCACAGCCCGGATCCTGCCAAGAATGCGCATTGCGCCTGACGCATTTTCGCATTAACTCGGACACCAGCGCGCGGAATCGTATGCCGATTCCCGCCCGTCTTCCCATCCCCGCCCACCATGAACGAACTCAAAGAAAAGCTCGCAGCCCTCGGCCTCAGCGAGGAGATGACCGACCAAGCCATCGCCACCGTCGCGGACTACGTGAAATCGAAGATCCCAGCCACCTATCACGGCATGTTCGACGATGTCCTCGCCGGCAAGACTCCGGAATTGGGTGGCATCCTCGGCGGCTTGGGCGGCCTCTTCGGCGGCAAATAGTCCCAGCCCCACGAATGGGTGAGGACGCTCTCACCACTCCGACTGCGGGCCACCCACCCTCACAACGGGTAGCTTACCACGCCCTTTTCATCGATGGAGAGTTGCTTCGCCTTCACCAACTCCTCCACCACCCGCTCGCAATCCGCTTCCGTGCTTCCTTTGGCAAGTAGGCTGGAGACACGGCCCAGAAGTCCCTTCCGCCGTTTGGGACGGTTGGCCGCCATTTTCTTCAGATCGACCGCAAGCTTCTCGGCGGCTTCCGAGAGCGCTTTGACCTCCACCGCGGGCTTGGGGTGACCATTCAGGTTCAGGCTGCTCCAGTTTTCATGCCGTCTCACCTTCACCTGCCTGGACTTGAGCAGATCCACCAGCGAGTCGAACCCCGCGTCTTTGGAAATGAGGTGATAGAACCCCCTCGGATCTCCCAACACCGCTTGCCCGAGATGATAGGCCAGCACGAAATCCAGCGCGTTTTTCCCCGCTTTCGGGCTGCGGATCATCTTCACCGCCTGCGCGTTCTCCAACAGCACCTCCACCACCTCCACATCCAGCTTCTTGTTGTGCGGCCCGAGAAACAAATGGAACGTCACGTTCTTCCCTGCCACCACCGCCACGTCGATGCACTTCACATTCTCAAGATCCACGAACACGTGGTTGACCGGCTGATGGGGAACGTTAGAACTTTGCATGACGATGAGGAACCCAACAGAAATCCGCGCGCTTGGCGAGGGAAGAATCGGCGGCGCCACTCGACCGCGCTCATCCCCGTATTCCCGCTCCGCCACGAGGCTTCCAGGTGAAATGTCTCCGGATTTCCATTGATCCGCCTCCCCCGATCCACACACTCGCACTCATGAACGAACCGACAGACCCACAGGCCGGACCACGACAACTTTCCCTGTGCCCCTGCAAGAGTCGCGAAACCTACAGCGCCTGCTGCGAGCCATTCCACCTCGGCCGGGCGAAACCGGAGACCGCCGAACAACTGATGCGCTCACGCTACAGCGCCTACTTTTTCCGCCTCGTCGATTACCTCGTCACCACCACCCACCCGGACACCCGGGACCGCGAGCTCAAGGCCCGCCTGGAAGAGACGATCTACGAGGCGAACTGGCGCTTCCTCACCATCGTCGGATCCTCCAAGGGCGGCGCGGACGACAAGGTCGGGAAAGTCGAATTCATCGCCGAATACTTCGAGGACGAGCAACCCCACAAGCTCCACGAGCGCTCCCGCTTCAAGCGCTACCAAGGGGCCTGGAAATACCTCGACGGCAAAGGGTGAACCGATGCCGCCGCCACTAACCACTCGCCCCGCTTGAGAGGAATCGCTTTTTTTCAGCTATCCTTGGCGGATCTTACGAGGAACGAAGCCAGATGATCGGGCACCATCCGTCTCGATAATGCCCAGGAACGCCTCGCGATCCTTCATCATTCCTCCGAAAAAACCCTCCTAACTCTTCACTCGCTTCGTTGCCACCAGCTGCACAACCCCACGAAGTATTTCATCGACGCCAATGCCCGCGCCTCGGAATGACCCATCACTTTCGCGTGGCCCAACCAAGAGCGCACCGATGTTTCCCTCGTCAACATCGAAGACACCGACTGATCCCCTGAAACTCCGCACCAATCCCGCCCGGGACATGGCGGTCCCGCGCACCCCGCACCGGTAAGGAGCTACGACACTCCTGTCGTCGGGTGGAAGTGAAGCCAATGATATAGAGCTTGGTGTGGGCTGTTGGCATCACTTCCGTATGCACCACGGCAGTGTGGAGCCTCACCTGCTATGAAAGCGCTTTTCCTCCCGGCCTTGTTTTCGTTTGCTTTGTCCCATGTGTCGCCAGTCAGACCTGCAGGGAAATGATCCGTGATTCCTTTGGGCGGATGGTCCAGACGATCGACCGAAAAAGAGTGCGGGCAACGACTTCCGGCTAATTTCGGGCGCGGTATCTTCCACGACGATTGGCTCATTTCGGGATGCTCGATCCCGCTGTAGTATTTGCCACCGGAAGAAATGATTAAAAGGGCTGAAATAATTGCCGGTTCCGCTGCAAAAATGCACCTTTAATCCGGATTTGGGGGGGCCGGGGCGGATTCCGGCGGAGGGTGGGTATTCTATCCGGAAACGAAAAAAGCCCAAGAAACCAGGGCTTTTGTCGGCTTTTAAGGGCGTGGAGCATAGGAGATTCGAACTCCTGACCTCTTCATTGCGAACGAAGCGCTCTACCAACTGAGCTAATGCCCCTCACGACCTTGCACCCCAGTTCGTGCCATTTGGCGCTCCAAGGCGCAAGGTGGAAGTTTCAGACCCCGGCCGACCGGGTGCCGTTTTGAAGAAAATCGATTCAGAACAATGATCAAGGTTTGCCAAACTTCCGCGATGCTTCATCATCACTCTATGAAAACGGTCATTTGGATCTCCGCTTCGAGCGCACTCACACTTTTCCTTTCCAGCTGCGGAAACACTAACAATACCCCCGGCGGCGGGCCGCAAGCGACCACCGGGCCCTTTGATCGCAATGGAAATTACGTCGAGGCATGGGCGGATAATCCCTCGAAGTGGCGGAAGAGCGGCGGCACGCCTTCGCCTCACGAGACGAAATCCGACGAGTTGCCTGCCATTGCGAAGAACGATGAACCGCCGCAGAATTCCAATCCACTGCCGCCCGCCACTACGTCCAAGCCCGCGCCAGTCATTTCCAAGACGCAGGTGACGGGCAAGCCAAAGCCGGTCGTCGAGAAATCCGAACCCGCCGTGGTCAAGTCCAAGCGGACCACCGAGAAGTCCGAACCGGTCGTGGTCAAGGCCAAGCCAAAGCCGAAGGCGGTCGTCGCCAAAGCCAAGCCCAAGCCGAAGTCAACGCGCTACGTCGTGAAGAATGGCGATTCGCTCTCAGCCATCGCGAGTCGCACCGGGGCCTCCGTGTCCGCCATCAAGAGTGCTAACGGGATTTCCGGCACCCTGATCCGGCCGGGCCAGTCGCTGACCATTCCGAAGTAGTCTTGCTGCCTTCCGTCAGGAGGGCGGCTGCTTCTAGTGGTGTTCCCGCTCCTACGCCCGGAAGTTAGACGGGTCGAAAATCCGCCGGTTGCTTTGGAAGCGGGCAGGTGTCATGTAGTGAAATCTTTGGAATTGCCGACAAAAGGTGAGCGCGGACATGAAACCGAGGTCTCTCGCCACCTCGGCGGGCGATTTCCCACCCTCAAGTTTCCGGCGGGCGACGACCATGCGCTCCAGGTTCATCCATTGCTTGGGTGGCAGCCCGATGTCCCGGGTGAACAAGGTGTGGAGGTAGCGGTTGCTGCATCCCAGTGCATTGCACACTTCTGCCACGCGATATGCTTTACAGAAAGCAAGGCGTTCAAGGCAATGGTTCACGCCCGAGAAGGAATCAACCACTCGCCACGTTTGATTTGACCGAATAATTCTCAAAAATTTACCTAGTTACAGGCAGGAGGGGATTTGAATGTCACAATCTAATTGGCCGTTGGTCAATGTACCTTTTCGGCACTCTTGAGCGGGGATCGTTCCAATTCCCGCGTGGAGGCACCTCTACGTATGACGTTGCCCTTTAAAAATCCCCCAGCCTTCCGGAAACACAAGTGGCCTCGACGAATGAGGGTCGCTTTTTTCGCAAATTCGCAGAGGCTACCGGGGTGCACTCCACGGAAGCCATCGTGATTCGCCTCACCCGTTTGACAGAAACCAGCCTGATCGTCCATTGGTTTACAGACGCTTACGGCTTGATCAAGACGGTGGCGAAGGGGGCGCGACGGGCGAAAAGTCCGTTCTCCGGTCAACTCGACCTGTTTTTCGGCGGCGAAATCACCCTGAGCCGGGCGCGCAGAGGCGAGCTGCATGGGCTGCGAGAAGTGGCCATCCGCCAATGGCGTGAGGGTCTGCGCCTCAGCTACACCTCGACCCTGCTCGCCGCCTACTGCTGCCAGTTATTGGAAATCGCCGTGGAACCCGAGCATCCCGAGCCGGGGCTGCATGATCTGCTCAAGCGCGCACTCGACCACTTGGACACCAGCCCTCCCAGTTTGCGGGCGCTGCGCCACTTCGAATCCGAGCTCGCCCGCCAGCTCGGGGTCTTCCAGAGCGAGCGCCAGGTGGAGATGTCGCTACGGGATGCCTTGGGAACCCTGCCGGCATCCCGCGGCGACCTCCTGGAAAGACTTTCCCTGACGCGTGATTTCAGCTCGTCAGGCGACGGAATTCAACGATAGTAGTTTCAACCTTACACATTATGGACTCACCCACCGCCACCCTAATTGGAATTCTTCGAGATCGCGTGGAAGCGCTGCGTGCCGCCGGCAACCTCAGCGAGGCCCTGCACGCCGCGACGGCTGCGGTTGAAAAATCCCAACAAACTCTGGGCCCCAATCTTGATAGTATCGATGCCTTCGCCTCGGCCCTGGAGATCCGCGGAGACATCCACCGCGAGCTTGGCAATTTCGAACTCGCGCGGGAAGACTACCGTCAGGCAATCGACCAGTTACAAGACCGGCCGGACCGCTTCGACCAAATCGGCCGGCTGCACGCCGCTCTGGGTGCCGCCTATGACGGGCTCGGCCAGGAAGAGCGCGCCGTGAGCCACTGGCAGAAGGCCGTGGATTTCTTCGAGCGCCACGAGCCCCCTTTGCTGCTTGATATCGCGGCAATGGCAAACAACCTGGGATTCATCGCCAAGGCGGCGGGAGACCTCGATACGGCGGAGTCCAATTTCCTGCGGGCGCTTGAGATTCTCCACTCGCAACTGGGCCAAGAGCACGAGCAGACCGCTACGGTCTCCAGCAATCTCGGCGCGCTCTATCAGGCAGCGGGCTTTTACGAACAGTCACGGGAAATGCACATGATCGCCCTGGAAACTCGCCGCAAGCTACTTGGCGAGGAGCACCCGGACACGGCGCAGTCGCATAACAATCTGGCCTTGGCCCTGCTCAATACCGGCGACCGCTCATGGGCGCGCCGGCATTTCGAAAACTCGCTCGCCGGCTACGAAGCCCTCGGCCCGGAATACGCCGCGGACCTCGAGGCCGTCGCTTCTAACTACTGCGACTTCCTCCGCCAAGAGGGCGAAAGCCAGTTGGCGGAAGTGATTGCCGGACGAGTCCGCGCGGTCATCGGCCAGCCGGTAGGCGGCTGATCACGGGGCATCCACCTGCGCCACGGCAAGGGCGGCGATGCCTTCTTTCCGGCCAATGAAGCCCATGGTTTCATTGGTCGTAGCCTTGATACCGACGCGCTCTGGCGCGATTCCTAACGCTTCGCCGATGTTCTTCCGCATCGCATCGCGGTGGGGCAAAACCTTGGGGGCTTCCGCGATGAGGGTGGAGTCCACGTTGATGATTTTCAGCCCGGCCGCCGCCGCAAGTTCACGGCATTTCACGAGGATTTCCAACGAGCAGATGTCTTTGCAGGCCGGATCTCCGGGCGGGAAAAAATATCCGATGTCGGGTTGCCCCATCGCTCCGAGCACCGCATCGGCGATGGCGTGGCAAAGGACGTCCGCGTCCGAGTGCCCGGCGAGCCCGTGGCTGTGGGGAATGGTCACTCCGCCGAGGACGAGCGGGCGGTTTTCCGCGAATTGGTGAACGTCGTAGCCGATGCCGGTCATGCTTGGGGATTCATGGTTGAGAACCGCACTCGCTGATTAGAGGATTTCCGCGACCGGGATTCTGCCGTTGCTGGCGACAATGGAGTAGGCGTCCGCGTGGCCGGCGACCGGGGTGAGCTCGACTTTTCCACCGACAGTCTCGATGAGGAGTTGGCCAGCGGCGATGTCCCAGAGCGAGATGCGGGACTCGATGTAGGCGTCGAGCCGGCCACAGGCGATGTAGGCCATGCCCAGTGCGGCCGAGCCCATCATGCGCATTTTGCGGGCACGAAGGGAGGCCCGGTGAAAGCGCTCGATGCCGGTGCGCAGCGCTTCCTCGTCCTTGCCGCAGCCGACAAAGAGGATCGATTCCGCAAGGGTATCCCGCTTGCTGGCTTGGATGGGCCGCCCGTTGAGCCGCGCCGGGCCACCTTTTTCCACCGTCCACGTTTCACCCACCATGGGGTCATGAATGACGCCGACGACGATCTCACCTGCCACGCGCAAGGCGATCGAGACACAGAAATGGGGAATACCGTAGAAGAAATTCACGGTGCCATCGATGGGATCGACGATCCACTGGCGCTCGGAATCCTGATTTCCAGCGAGGCCTTCTTCGCCATACAGCGCGTCCCCGGAGCGGGCTCCGAGCAGGATTCCGGTGATGAGGTCCTGGGATTCCTTGTCGAGGGCGAGCTTGATGTCGTGATCGCAAGCTTCGTCGACCACGGCATCGCTGCCGAAGTGTTGCCGGAGGAGTTTTCCCGCTTCGAGAGCGGCGTGGGTGGCGAGTTCAAGGTCGGTCATAAGGTATTGTTAGTTTGGAAATCAATGGTGGAGCGCCACGATGGCGTCAACGAGTTGGAGAGAAAGTGCATGCTTGGAGGCACGGGGGAGCGACTCGGTGTGGTCGGGGTAGACGAGGAGAACCTGGTTGTCATCCGAGTCGAAGCCGATGCCGGGCAAGGAAACATCGTTGCCAATCACGAGGTCGCATTGCTTGCGAAGCAGCTTGTCGCGGGCGTTGGCTTCGAGATTTTCAGTCTCGGCGGCGAATCCGACAAGGGTGCCGGCAAAGCCGAAGGGCTGGCGGGCGGAGCCGAGAATATCGGCGGTGCGGACGAGTTCGAGAGTGAGCGTTTCGCCGGATTTCTTGATTTTGTGAGTCTCAATCTTTGCCGGCGTGTAGTCGGCAACCGCCGCGGCGAATACCGCGATATCCATTCTGCCGATGTGCCGTGAAACGACCTCGTGCATTTCGGCGGCGGTCTCCACGGGGATGAAATCGACGTTATCGGGCACGTCTAACTGAGTGGGTCCGGAAATGAGGAGCACCGAGTGGCCCTCATGGACGAAGGCACCGGCCAACGTGTAGCCCATTTTCCCGGACGAGCGGTTCGTCAGGAAGCGAACTGGATCGATCGGCTCCCGGGTAGGGCCAGCGGTGACGAGAACTTTCACGCCGGGATTCTGATCGGTGAGCGGAAAGAGGCAAGCGGAAGCGGCACCCGATGCGCGGTGGCGGGATAAATGAAAAAGCCCGCCGCCGGATCGACCGGGGCGGGCTTGGGATGGCGGGAAGGATTTACTTGGCCTTCTTCGGCGCGACCGCAGGTGCGGGGGCCGCTTTCGGGGCAGGAGCCGCCTTAGGCTCGGGAGCTTTATTGGACTTCATGTCCTCGAGCTCTTTCTTCGCCTCGGCTTTTTGCTTGTCGTCGAGTCTCCCCGAGATTTCCGTCACCAATTTTTTAGCGTCTTCCACGCCGCGCTCTTGGGCGAGGGTGGCGAGGGCCAATGCCTTGACCGGATCCGCCTTGGTTCCGACACCTTCATTGACGAGGCGGGCCAGGGCGAGAGTCGCAGGACCATGCCCTTGGTTGGCGGCAAGCGAATAAAGCTGGCCCGCATTTTCGATGTTTTGAGTCACGCCGCCAGCGCCGCGCTCATAGAGGGTTCCCAGATTATTCTGCGCCTGGGCGTATCCGCCTTGGGCGGCGCGGGTCAGCCAAGCCACGCCGGCTGCCGAATCTGCGGCGGCGAGCTTGCCGGACAGATAGAGGAGACCGAGCTCGTTCTGGGCTTCGACCAAATTTCCGTTAGCCGCGGCGAGCAGGTGCTTGTAGCCGACGAGAAGGTCGGGCTTCTCCACCGAGAGCGCTTGGACGGCGAGGCGGAAGCTTGCCGACGCGTTACCTGCCTCAGCCGCTTTTTCAAGCAATGCAAGCCCGCGGGTGGGGTCCTTCTCGACGCCTTTTCCTTGAATGTAGAAATCCGCCGTGCGGAGGATACAGTCGATCTGACCGACATCCTTACCCCGCTCATACTCGACGAGTGCTGCCTTGAGGTCCTTCTTCACGTTTTCCTCGTAGTCTCCGAGCACGAGATAGCCGCTGTATTCTTTAGCTGCGATGGCCTTCTTGATCCACTCGCGGCCTTTTTTCTCGTCGCGGCTTTTCTCTTCACCACTGAGCAAACGGGAGCCAAGGGCTGCCATCGCGCCGGCATCACCCAGACCCGCGGCCTTGCTGTAACTGGCGAGCGATTCCTTGGCATCCTTCAGCTCGGGAAAGCCGAACTGGCCTTCATAAAAGCGAGCCACCAAGAGCAGCGATGGGACATCACCCGCGTCTGCGGCGCGTTTCCACCAGAAGATCGCCTTGTCGGGATCGGCAGTCGGGGTGAGGCGTCCGCGCAGGTAGGCTTCGCCCAGAATCCGGGCGGCCACGGCAGGATCATCCTTGGCTGCTGTTTCGAGGGCTTCGCGCGCTTGGTTGCGCTCCTCTTCTTTTTCCGAGGCGAGAAGAATGAATGCGAGGCGATAAACCGCGTCCTTGTGCTTTCCGGCAGCAGCCTTGCGATAATATTCAAGCGCCTTTTCCCGCGATGCTTCAGCACCCTTGCCGCTCTCGTGGGCGAAACCCAACAAATAGAGCGCTTCGGCATTTCCTTGGTCTGCAAGGGGCTTTGCGAGCTCGACGGCTTTGGCGTGACGGCCAGCTTGGAAGGCTTCCATGGCCTCTTTGGCGGGGCCATCAACGGCAGCTGGAATGGAGGCGGATCCATCCGATGGCAGCGAGACCGCTGCTTGAAGGGACGCGGTGAACGCTGAGAACAGCAACAACTGAGTGAATGAGCGGAAGCGCATTCGCGAGACTAGCCGCTATTTTAAGGGGAATGCAAGCGCGATGAATGCCCCTTAACCGCGGCTTTCCCAACGGGTTTTCAGCTCGTTGATGCACTCTCCCAACAGCTTCTCATCCACCTGATGAACATCGGTGCCTTGCCCGAGGTCCGCCAAGAGCAGCACGGTCAGTTCACCTCCCAAATGCTCACGGAATTCATCCAAACCATCGAGCACGCGGCGCTTGCCGGAGTCATCCTCCCAGTCGAGCGCGGGATGATAAATGCTGAGCTGCAGCCCGTCGAGCACGCGCAGGACTTGATCCGCGACGGAAAATTTCAACAACCCGGCACGGGCGGAATAAAGGGTATCCAAGGCCAGTCCGACCGCCACGGCCGGCGCATGCGACAGTTGATGGGACGTCATCGCTTCCAGCTTGTGGGCCGCCCAATGACCGAAGTCCAGCGGCCGGCTCGATCCGGTCTCGAAGGGGTCCCCGCCGGTGGCGATGTGCGTGGCGTGGAGCAGGGCGGATTTCTCGACACATGCTTCAAGTATTTCCGGATCGAGGGCGGCGAGTGATACCAGATGGGTCTCGATCCATTCGAAAAACTCCCGGTCCCTGACCAACGCAACCTTCACCGCCTCAATGAGCCCGGCACGCCGCGTCTCTTCGTCCTGACTGTGGAGAAATTTGAAATCATTGATCACCGCGTACGGCACCGAAAACGCACCAATCCAGTTTTTCTTGCCGAAGGCATTGATCGCGCATTTCACGCCGACACCGCTGTCGTCCTGCGAGAGGGTGGTCGTCGGGAACCGCACCAGCCGCACCCCGCGGTGCGCCGTGGCCGCCGCATAGCCGACTGCGTCGAGAAAAGCTCCGCCACCGATGACAAGCGCGTAGGAATGACGGTCCAGATGCGCCGCATCGATCGCCTCCCAGATTTCCCGAACCAAGTGATCATCCGCCTTCACCGCCTCGCCACCTGGAAAAACCACGGCCCCGCAGAAATCCAGATCCAGCGCCGAGAAATACATTTGAATCTCGTCCAACAAGTCCGGCCACAAGTGGACGATGTTCTCCTCGACAAATACCATCGCCCGGCGCCCTCCGCCTTCAGCTAGAATCTCCGCCAGCGCTGGATTCGCGGGTGAGAACGCATCCCGGGTAAAAACAATACGGTGCTTGAAGGTGACGGGAATTTGGAAATCGTAACGGGACATCAGTGCGCAGGAGCAGTAGCTCGCATTACGCGCACTTGCCACCGTTTCTTGCCCCAATTTACACCATGCCCACTCCGGAGACCCTTTTTGAAACCCGCTGGCTCGGTGTTTACCGCATCGGCCACTGGGATTTCGTCCGCCGCCCGAATTCCGAAGCCTGCGTCGGCATCCTCGCGGTCACGCGTGCGGATGAGATCGTCCTCGTAGAGCAATTCCGCATTCCGGTGCAGCGCCACGTCATCGAGATTCCCGCCGGGCTCGTCGGCGACGAGGCGGAGCACGCCGGCGAATCTCTCGCGGAAACCGCGCGCCGCGAGTTGCTGGAGGAAACCGGCTACCGCGCCGGCTCGATGGTGCCGCTGATTTCAAGCCCGACTTCTGCCGGAATGGCGTCCGAATTCACCCACCTCTTCCACGCCACCGACCTCACCCGCGAGAACGGCGGCGGCGGGGTGGCAGGCGAGGAAATCATCGTCCACCACGTCCCGCTCGCCAGCCTCCGCGCCTGGCTGGCCGCGCAGGAGGCCGCCGGAAAGGTCATCGATTTCAAGATCCATGCAGCCCTCTGGCTCGCAGGCATCCCGGGATAGTTCTTGAAAGTTTCCCCCGGCCCTCGAGGTTTACTTCGATCCATGTTGCCCGACTCTTCACTCAGCCGCCGCCGCTTGCTCAAAACGCTGTTCTGCTCCAGCGTCGCGATGAAGCTCAACCTCGGCCCCTCCGTCATGGCGGAACCCGTCGCGGCGGCCGCCTCGCTGGACTTTCTCGCGCTCGGCGATTTCGGCAGTGGCGATGAGCGCCAAGAAGCCGTCGCCCGCGGCATGGCACGCTACGCGGAAGCCCTGGCCAAGAAAACCGACGGACTGCTCCTGCTCGGCGACAATTTTTACGGCCCCATGCACGACGGGGTGAAATCCAAGCGCTGGCAAACCGGCTTTTCGGATGTCTATCCATCGGAACTTTTCCCCGCTCCCTGCTGGGCCGTCCTTGGAAATCACGACTACCACGACAATCCCGGCTACGAGCTGGTGCAGCTCGGTTACGCCGCCTCTCTCGCTCGCAAAACCCGCTGGACCATGCCGGGGAAATTCTATCGGGTCGATCTCCCCGCAAAAAATCCCCAGGTGACTTTCTTGATGATCGATACCAATTGGGAGTCGATCAACAAGAGCGTCCATCCCGGCGGCAACGCTTGCTGGATGACCGCCGGGGAACAGCTCGCGCAAAAGGAATGGCTGGAAAAGCAACTCGCCTCGTCCCGCGCTCCCTTCACCGTCGTCATCGGCCATCACCCGCTCTACTCGGATGCCAAGCACGGCGATACCAAGCCGCTGGTCAGCGAGCTGGGCCCCCTGTTCGAAAAAAGCGGCGTCCACCTCTACCTCTGCGGCCACGACCACGATCTCCAACACCTCGAACTCGAAGGTCTCAAGACCTCCTTCGTCGTCTCCGGCGGCGGCGGCGCCCGACTCTATGAACACAAAGAACTCCGCCAGGGCTCCGTGGTCATGGACGTCTACGGCTTCACCCACCTGTCCTTTCTTG
>JAYWDF010000496.1:0-1730 GCA_043779985.1 Akkermansiaceae bacterium
AAGGAAGTAAAAAGTGCCGAGTGGGCAGTGAGCAGAGAAGAAAAACGCGGCGAAACAGCTGTGTGGCGGGTGCCGTTGGTGGTTTTAGCAGTCACATTCATTCGCAGCGAGCGTAGCTTTCCGATCCGCTTTGCCAAGATTGTTTTGGGCGGCGGTTTTTTCGGATTTGGAAAACAGGCGGGACGCCCGTGCCCCTTTGTCAGGTGTTGGCGATTCTCCGCCGTCTCGCGCTGGTGGGAACGCGGTGATCAGAACAAGCTGAACCAACTGCGTTTCACCGTGGTGTAAATCTCGGTGTTGGAACGTTGCATCAGTTGCCGGGACCACTCGTCGCAGATGTCTTCGTTGGGTTTGGCGAAGGGTTGTGTCTCGTCGGGGATGACTTTGATTTCCGGGCCACGGCGATCGGCGGCGGTGGTGATGAGTTGACCAGTGGCGGCATCCCGGGTGCGTGATTCGAAGGCGCAATTCGGTGGGCCGGTGACGGCGCTGATGACGCCGCCGGGAGAGATGTCCGGGCCGTTAGTGGCGGCGATCTGGCGATCAAATCGGACTTCCGTCAATGCCACTTCGAGGATCAAAGTGCCGGGCTGGGCGGTGCTGCCAGTTTTATAAAACATGCAGAGCGGCGAGGAGAATGCCTTGGCCAGCGACTTGTCCCAGTGGCGTGCGAGGGCGTTGCACTTTCTCAGATAGGCCCGCTTGTTAGGAATGGTGGCGCTCTTGCTTTCTTCCCACTTCTCGCTGCGGAGGTAGGCGGTGGTGACGGGGCGGATGACGATGTTCTTATACTTCGTCATGTCCACTTTCGGGTTGAGCCATGAGTGCTCGAAGGGCAGCCGTGCGGAGTGTTGGGAAATGTCGGTGCCGGTCGATTTCAGAAACTTGGTAGGTTCTGGGCGGACGACGGCTTGTTCCACGCCGCAACTGCCGAGGCCGAGGACTAGCAAAACGGAGACGGCAAACGAGGGCAGGGCTGAGAGCTTCATGATGCGGGAGTTTAGGGGGGTAGTGCGCCGTTGATAGGGAAATCGAGGCAACGCGGCAAGCCGGTTTGTCACCTCTTACGGCGCATCCTCATTTCAGATTTGAACCACAGATGGACAGGATTCACGCAGATGGAAGATGGGATAAGTGATAGATTCGTCACGACTCATCTGGAATTCACTCCAACACAGTCTCTGGATTCCTCTTATATTATCTGCGTCTATCTCGTTAATTTGACGAAGATTTATAAATCAGCCAGTTCGTCCATGTCCGCTGCGCTCCCATTGTGGTTGAAACCAACCAAATGGATTTGCCCTGTCCCGGGATGCGCTCGACCATAAAGCCCGGCGCTGAGGCCGGGCTTTTTGCGAAGCGGTGGATGGACTCGCCGACTGAAGTCGGCGCTCCGTGACTTATCTCATCTCGTCGTCCTCGTCGATGGTGTGAGTGAGGATGAACTGGAGGTCGTCGAGGCCGAGGTTGGAGGCGAAGCCTTCATCGCCGAGCACGTTGGTGACGAGCTGGGTTTTCTGGTGTTGGAGGATCCGAATCTTTTCCTCAACGGTGTCCCGTGTTAGGAGTCGATAGGCGATGACCTTGTTCTTCTGGCCGATCCGGTGGGTTCGGTCGATGGCTTGGTTTTCGACGGCCGGGTTCCACCATGGGTCATAGAGGATGACGTAGGAGGCGGAGGTCAGGTTGAGGCCGGCGCCGCCCGCCTTGAGCGAGAGCATGAAGACCGA
>JAYWDF010000497.1:0-5326 GCA_043779985.1 Akkermansiaceae bacterium
GGCCTCAAAGCTCACGTGCGGCACCTGCCAAAAACGGCGGATCTTGAAATGCACGCCGGTAAAAACGGCTACGCCGGACTCTCCAGCGTGGAAGACGGCTGGACTAACGTCTGCGGGCTCTTCCAGCTCGACCGCTCGATGCACGAGCATGGCGCGGACCTGTTGCCGGCCTATCTGGATGCAGGCGGAAACCGGGATTTGGCGAACGCGCTCCGAACCAGCGAGTGGCGTGACGGTTCTTTTTCCGCAGTGGCGGGCTTTGAGCTCGGACGCCAGACTCCCCTGCCCGGCCTGCTTGCCCTCGGCGATGCGGAAAGCATGATTCCGCCGTTCACCGGAAACGGGATGTCGATGGCGTTTCAAGCCGCGGAGTGCGCGATCGGCCCGCTGGTCGCCTGGTCGCGGGGCGAGCAGTCCTGGCACGCGGCGGCGAATGCCATCCGAGCCTTGGTTCGCCGCAGGTTCAAGCGCCGGCTGGCCGTCGCGGGAGCGCTACACCCCATTTTGCTGGGCGATAGTGGAAAATCGCTGTTGCAGAGCCTCGCATGCGCTCGTCTATTGCCGTTCCAGCAAATGCTCGCCCTTGTTCGTTAGTTGTATTGCCCATGTATCTCCGCGCCCTAGCCTCCGCAGTTCCGCCCCGCTCGTTTACCCAGGAATCCTGCTGGGCGGCCATGCAGGGGCACCAATTACTAACACAGCTCAAGCCGAGGTCCGCGGCGTTGATGGAAAAGATCCTGACCCACAACTCCTCTGGAATCGAACGGCGGAATCTGGCGCTCGAATCCATCGGCGAATCCTTCGATCAATGCGCGGAAAAGCTCAACAACAGCTTCGAGCGCGAGGCGCCGCCGCTGGCAAGTGCGGCGTTACTGGCAGCCTTACGGAAATCCGGGATCGAGCCGACGGAGCTGGACGCGCTGTTTGTCTGCACCTGTACCGGTTATCTTTGTCCCGGCGTGACCAGCCATGTGGCTGAGCAAGCAGGGATGCGGCACGACGTCTATCTCGCCGATCTCGTCGGCCTGGGCTGCGGCGCGGCAATCCCGATGATGCGCGCCGCCCAAGGATTTCTTGCAGCAAATCCCAAAGCCGTGGTCGCCACCGTGGCGGTGGAAATTTGTTCGGCCGCGTTCTTCGCCAATGACGATCCAGGCGTATTGATCAGCCTGTGCCTCTTCGGCGACGGAGCGGCGGCGGCGATTTGGACCGCCGAGGGTGCAGCCGGCGATTGGCAAGCCGGCCATTTTACCACCACCCACCGGCCGGCGGAGCGGGAGAAAATCCGCTTCGTGAACTCGGCTGGAAAACTCAAAAACCAACTTCATCGCGCCGTGCCGGGACTCGCCGGTGAAGCGGTGGCGGGGTTGTATGCGCAGCGCGCGGGTGAACCGGATCAAGTGCTCGCCCATTCCGGCGGGCGTGACGTGGTGGAGGCCTTGGAGAAAGTCCTGCCTTTCCACCTTACAGAGACTCGCGAGGTGCTACGGGATCATGGGAACATGAGCAGCCCATCCGTCCTCTTCGCCCTGGAGCGGAGGCTTGCGGCAAACCATGCGGACGACCGCCGCCTGTGGCTCACGGCATTCGGCGCGGGCTTCGCGGCCCACGCCTGCGAGCTGTGGCGATGAATCACTTTCTCCGAATGTGCCAGATCTCGACGAGCTGGTTACGCTCGGGGATATGACTGCTGAAACGATCGGTCTGCCCCAGATAGACGGCTTGGGTGAGCTGCCCTGGACGCTTGACCGAGGAAATCAATTGCGCGGCTGCTGTCGCCCGATCTGACGAGAGGGTGCGGTTGCTATCGACATTGCCGGTTTCCGACGCGTAGCCGATTGCCAGAATCAAATCTCCATCAGGAATCGCGGTGACGAGATTGCGAACCGCTTCCTCGTCGGTGGGAGCAAGTTTACTCGATCCGGTCGCGAAATTGAGGGTCTTCAAGACGTTCGCTCCCAATTTCACGCCCAAGCTGCTGTAGGAGGAGGAGATTTCCGAATCCGGAAGATTTTCCAATTCACGAAGGTTGCGGAACAACTCCACGGCTGCGGGGAGAAGTTCGTTTTCCGAGCTGGCGAACAATTTCACCTTCGAAAGATCGCCTTCCAGCGCTTTCACCCGGGCTTCGAAAAACTCCTTGGCTCGGCGCGTCTCATCCAAGCGGCGCTGGAGGTCGGCATAGTCGTCAGCCGAGGCTCCAGCACTCATTGTGAGCAATTTCTGGCGGGCGCTGCCGAGTTCGGCGGCGAGGGCATCGCGCTGGGTCTTCAGATCCGCCAAATCGCGACGGAGGAGGCTCGAGTCGGAACCACTGACCAAGGCACGCTGCAGTTCGCCCTGCAACCGGGAGGCTTCCGCAGCGAGGCTTTGACGGAGTTTTTCGGAGCGGAGGATTTCATTGTTCTTCGCGGTGAGCTCGAGCTCCTTTTCATCCAGGATTTTCTGATAGCTTCCGGCGAGGGCCACCAGTGAACCGGCGTCCTTCTTCAAGCGGCTGGCGATGTCTTCGACCGGCTCGAAGCCGCCTTCGATGGGGCGCAGGCCCATGGCGATTCGATCGCTGTTATATTCGTTGCTGATCGCGTTGACCTCGGCCCGGGCTCGTGCGAGGTCGGCTTCCGATGACGGATGTGTCGATCCCTTCCGAACCATCACGACAAGAAGTCCGCCTAGCAGCGCGATGATCACAAACGCCAACGCTACCGCAGGGGTCATGTTTAATTTGGAACTGTTTAGGCTGCCAGCAGCTTCCGGGGGCATGGGCTCGACTGCTGCGTGGTCATCCATTGGCGATTTCTCATCCGACATGCCGTGAGGTTGCCCAACCTGACCCGCCGGTGTCAACCCACTGCTTGATCAGCGCCCGGTCAGCAGCCGCAGGAAATCGGCGGGATGATCGAAAAGGTGGTCAGGCTTGGACGCGGCGAGTGATTCGCGGGAATTGAACCCCCAGGTGACCGCGGCGATGGGAATGCCGGCTTTTTGCGAAGCTTTGACGTCGCGCAGTTCGTCGCCGATGTAGAGCATTTCCTCGGGCCGCAGGGAAAACGTCTTACGAATGGCTTTGAGGTGCTTGGCCTTGCCGCTGAGCTTGGAGGTTGAGGAAATGAAGTCGAACTGGTCGCGGAGACCGTGGGTTTTGAGAAAAAGATCGACATTGGCGGTGGCGTTGGAAGTGAGAATTCCAAAGCTTCGGAAATGGCCGCGGAGTTCGACTAACACTTCAGCCATCCCGTCGATGAGCTGCAGTTGGGTGATATTTCCACGCATCATGCCGGTGCCTCGGGCAATCAGCGCGGGCACTCGGCGCTTGGGGATATCGAGATGGTCGAGGAGTTCCTTGAGCGAAAGGTGCCGGAGACCGTCCAACTCGTGCTCCGCCACCTCGCGGATGCCGTAGTCTGGAGCAATCTGGTTAAAGATCCGGCGCGTCTCGCCCAGCGTGTCGGCGATCGTGCCGTCGAAATCGAAAACCAAGATTTTGTATATCATCGGGGATGTCCTTTCAAACCATATGCCGCCCTTTTAGACCAGCGGCAAATTCGGGTGAATATCGCCGTCCAAGGGCGAGCTCTCACCCGCAAGGTGTCGTATCAATGCGGCGAAGGCGATCATCGCGGCATTGTCCGCGCAAAACACCGGTGGTGCCACCGAGATTTCCAACCCTGCGCGATCGCCAGCCAGTTGAAAGGCATCGCGCAAGGCTTGGTTAAGACTGACGCCACCGGACAGGGCGATCCGGCGGCGACCCGTTTGCTCTGCTGCCCGCAGGGCCTTCCTTACGAGGATATCAATCACAGCCTGTTGAAATGACGCGGCCAGATCCGCCAGCGGCAACTCTCCTTTTTCCTTCTGGAGCGTGTAGAGCACAGCGGTTTTCAAGCCGGAGAACGAAAAATCCAGGTGGGGCTCGTGCAACATCGAGCGGGGAAACTCATACGCCTGGGAATTGCCGCCGCGAGCGACCTTTTCGATTTCTGGGCCGCCGGGATACGGCAGACCTAACATTTTACCAACCTTGTCGTAAGCCTCACCGGCAGCGTCGTCACGGGTGCCACCGAGCTTCCGATAGCGACCCGGCCCTTCGACATCGAGTAGCAGCGTATGTCCGCCGGACACGATCAGCGCGACGTGCGGCGGGACCGCTGTCTGATCGAGAAACGGTGAAAGCAAGTGCCCTTCGAGGTGATTGATCCCGAGAAAAGGACGCCTCGCCGCACACGCCATCCCCTTCGCTGCGGTACTGCCGATCAACAGTGACGACGCCAAGCCTGGACCGGTGGTTGCGGCGAATGCATCGATCTCGCCCATGTGCACTCCCGCATCGAGCAGCGCCTTCTCGACTAACCCGCGCAGGTGCAGGGAATGATTGCGCGATGCCAACTCGGGGACCACACCACCGTGCTCGCGGTGCAATGGGATTTGGGAGGAAATTTCCGAGGCCAGCACTTCCGCGGCCTCGCCGACCTTGCCGCGCACAATCGCCACCGCGGTTTCATCGCAGGATGATTCGATCGCCAAGAGGAGTGCCATGCGCAGGTTCTTAACGGAAGATCCGGCGAAGAACCGAATAAAAAATCCACGAATCGGCGTTAATGCTCGGCCATCGTCTCGCCCACCACGGCTTCTGCGTTGAGATCCTCACGCTGGTAGGAAGAAATCGCAGCCCTAACCATGGCCACGGCGCTCTCGCGTTCATCGTGGATCACCTGAACTCCGAGCTCCCTGAGGCGGGTGACCTCCTCCCCATATTTGGCCCTGCCGAAAATGAAAATTGCGCCGTTTCGCTCCCGCACAAGCGGGACGGCGGCGCAGGTCGCATTCACCGAGGGAAACGTGAAGGCCACCAACCGGGCGCGCTCGATGCCCGCCAAGTCGAGCGCCTCGGCGTGCGTCGCATCGGCGAAAAGAACCGGCTGCCCCTCCCGTTTCAAAGCCCGCACCGTATCGGAGTTCAGCTCCATCACGAGAGTGTCCACGCCACAGCGCTTGAGCGCCTCATTGAGCGATCGCCCCACCGGACCGTAGCCGCAGATAATCGCGTGATCGCTGATCTCCTTGATCGCTTGGGACGGAGTCATCGATTCCGGTGAAATCTTGCGTGCACGCAGGATTCCCTTTCGCTCTAACCATTTACCGAGCGGCCCGGCACCCCGCATCAGTGACGGCACCGCGGCCATCGTCAACGCCGTGCAAACGAGCAGCATCTGCTCGACCCGCGGATCGAAGGGCTGATAGCCGCCCGCTTTCCCGATTAGCACCAGCGAGAACTCGCCCGTGCTCGCCAAGCTGGCCGCAGCAAGCAGCGACGGGCGGCCCGGCA
>JAYWDF010000498.1:0-5320 GCA_043779985.1 Akkermansiaceae bacterium
ATCAGCCATCCCGACCTTTTGCCAAATCTGTGGGTCAACCCCGGGGAAATCCCTGGCAATGGCATCGATGACGACGCGGATGGTTTCATCGACGATGTCCATGGCTATGATTTCACCCTCGGCAGCGCCGCGATTTCAGATTCCGGCTACCATGGCACCCACGTCGCGGGCACCATCGCCGCTGTTGGAAAGAACAACATCGGCGTGATCGGCATGGATTACCGCGCGAAGATCATCCCGATGAAGGCGTCCTCGGACGGCGACAACATCACCACGTCCGCCACTTTGGCCGCCTACAACTATGCGGTCACCCTGAAACAAAAGGGCGTCAACATCGTCGCGATCAACGCCTCCTTCGGCGGCGGCTCGTTCAGCACCAGCGAGCAAACGGCCATCACCGCTCTCCGCGACGCCGGGATCATCCTGTGCGCAGCCGCCGGCAACGGAGGCACCGACAGCATCGGCGACAACAACGACAGCGCGTCGTTCTATCCGGCGAATTATGCAGTCTCGAACGTCATTTCAGTGGCTGCTCTTGATCAGACCAACGCGCTGGCAAGCTTCTCTAACTACGGAGCCACCACGGTGGACCTCGCCGCTCCCGGGGTGAATATCGATTCCACCGAACCCCTAAACTTGGTTACCGGGACGGCAAGTGTGGCGCAAGCCAGCACCACGTATTCAGCACTGGCGATCATCTATTCAGGGATTACCTCCACGGCGGGGATCACCAAGCCCGTCTACTCATGTGGCATCGGAAATACCAATGAGTTTCCCGCCGGAGTCAGCGGCAACATCGCCCTGATCCAGCGGGGCACCCTCACCTTTGCCGTCAAGGTCACGAACGCAATGAACGCCGGAGCCGTCGCGGCAGTGGTTTACGACAACACGGCCAATGCCCTCAACCCCGCCTCGCCGTGGACGCTCGGCACCAATGGCAACTGGATTCCCGCCCTGCAAGTCACCCAAGCCACCGGGCAGGCAATGCTTGCGGCTCTTCCAGCCTCCGGCACCGTGATCAATCACATCGATCCCTCGCTCGCCTATCGCTTCCTCGATGGCACTTCCATGGCGACCCCCCAGGTGGCTGGAGCAGTCGCCTTTGCCGCGATGAATTTCCCCACCGAAACGCTCACCCAACGCACCTCCCGCATCCTCAGTCACACCACCCCGGTGAGCACCTTGACCGGAAAAATGACGACTGGGGGCCGATTAAACCTCCTTGCCTGCATCGACACCGATGGCGACGGCCTTCCGGATTGGTGGGAAATGGATCATTTCGGCAATCTCAGCCAGATCGCAAGCGGCGATCCGGACGGCGACGGCTTTAGCAATTCCCAAGAATTTTTCAGCGGCACTTCGCCCGTGAATCGCAATAGCCACCTCGCATTCTCCTCCTTCACCCGCGGCACGAACTCCTCCGCCAACCACTTCAACCTCGCCTTCCCCAGCGTGGAAGACAGCTCCTACCGAGTCGATTGGAGTGACAATCTCAACACTTGGTCGCCCCTCGGCTCCCTCATCATCGGCACCGGCGCGCCCATCCAGATCGTCGATCCCAATGCCCTGATCTCGTCCCCCAAGCGATTTTACCGCCTGAGTTTGCTCCCGGAGTGACACCCGGCGCAGTCCGCTGAGATTCCCCGAGGTCCGCATCTGTAGCGGCATCTCCCCCATGCTTGCGCAGGGATCTCGTTCCTCTGATTTCGCCCCCTAACCGCGTGCAATCTGTCGCAGTTGGCACGTTCTTGCGGGCATTCTGCATGAAGCCTGCGGGCTCTTGTTTCAGGGAAAGGCCGTAGCTGGGGGGATCCCGGGGTGTTGGCCCTGCTGGCATGTCTCCTGCGATGACACCGCCACCTCCGCCGCACCGCAGCCACAAGGGCTCCGGTCGGTAGAACCAATATCAACATCAACAACACTATTATGAAATCCATTGCTCGCACATTGAGTCTCGTCACCCTGGGATGCACTCTCTCCCTGTCCGCCCAGACCACCAAGACCGAAAAAACCACGGACATCTCGGAAAACACGGACGGCAGCGTCTCCAAAACCGAAACCACCACCACGACCTTCAATCCCGAAGCTCGCACCAAGGTCGTCAAGTATTTCGAGACCTATAAGACCAACCCACACGGCCTCCCTCCGGGTTGGGTAACTAAAGTCAAGGTGAAGGAAATTCCCACTACATGGCGGACCACTCGGATCGCTCCGGGCCTCGTGCTCACCGAAAAGGAAAGACCCTACCTGATGGCGGCACCTCCCGAACTCATCCAGGTTCTGCCCGCGCCAGCAGGAGGCGTCCGCTACTATGTCGCCGGTAGCAACGTGATCGCCGTGGACCAGACCTATAAGGTCGTGGACTCCATTCAGATCCCGTCAGTCACATATACGGTTGGAGATTGATTCGTCACCTTAAGCGGGGACACGGAACCACAAATAAAGTGCCGTTCAATGCGGATCATCCAAGATTAGCAGCGATTATAAGTCTTAGCTTTGGAGCGAGTCTATCGATTGCCAACAATTCTTGAAGTTCAGCATCTATCCACGTTCTTTGGTGGTTCCAAGTCTTCCGTAAGGGTCACCGGCCGCGGCCGTAAACCGCGCCTGAAAGTTCAAAGAGCGGAGCTGCCATGCGCCGCTCTTTGATCGTGCCCGCTTCCGTCAGGCGGGGACTTTCATCCGCTAGCAGTCCATCAGAACCTCAGGATCGCGACATCGTCCCGATCGGTGCCTATGGGTGTAAAGAACGTCGCCGGACGCGTTTTTCAACGCGCCCGGCTATCAAACGTCTCTACAGTAGAATGAGAGCGACCTAGCGCTTCTCGGTCGTTTCTTTCTTCTCGGTAGTCGTCCCATCAGGCGAAACCTTCGTTTCGGTCTTTTTCTCGGTGGTGGAGCTAGAAGGAGCAGGAGTAATGATGGTCGTATCCTTCTCCGCCGGTGGGTTGATCGTGGTATGCTTTTCCTCGCAAGAGAAGCACAGCGAACCGATGACTGCTGCAATAATGTAGTTTTTCATGTTTTTAGTTAGGTTGATACATTGCGGGAAACATTCTCCCCTCAATGCATTCTATATCCATAGCGCAGGTTATAGAACCTGTCATCTACGGATATGCGGTTATTTAATACCGGGATCAATACACTCACCCAAAATTCTACGGCTCTTGCCGCCCGGAAAATGACGAACCAGCAGGACGCCCGGCAGCGGCGGATGCCGACGACGCGGGCAGCACCCTCACGGACCGCGGAACTCATCCCGGCCTCCATTCATTTCCAGTGCCCCAAGACCAATCAGCCGCCAACCCCTCCGCGTGAACCAAAACCCGCACAACCGACTGCTCCTCAAAGTGGCCGTGGAGTCTCGCCGGAGACCGTTGCCGGGGCGTCCCCGCCCCGAGCCCATTCCGGCAGGGCCGGATTGACCCAACCGTTTCGCTCGCGGCCCGAGTCACTCCTGAGCGACACCGCCCCCGTCCCGCAACCTAACAATATCCCCGATCGATGAAAAAGGCCGGGCCGCGAACTCTAACAAAATTGATGGAGCGGTCCTTGGAATTCAACAGATTTGATCGGTGTCGGGCGGCACTGTGAATGGGGCAGGTTTCGGGTATCAATACTTCATCCAAGTAAATCACATCAAATGGCGATTAGTCATGGGGCCGTGGCCCGCGAGCTCCTGCAGCAGAGGAGAACCTCCCGGGATCTGGAAATGGGGACGCGGGAACGCTCCTTGTCGGATAACGAAAGCGGATCCCGGGCGAGGATCAAGCCCGGCCTCTGGTCATTGCCTCTTTGGGCAGTCAGGAGGAAATCCGGCTGAGGCGGTGGGACTCTTTTCCCCTCACTCACAGATCGCTTGATTATTCTCCGTTGATTTCCTCTTCTCTCGTCATGCGCGTTCTCCTCACCACCTGCAGCTACCAAGACACCCCCGGCCCGCACCACGAACGGATGGAATCCCAAGGCTGGGACATCGTCCGCGAACGCGGCCCGCTATCCGAAGAACGCATGCTCGAACTCGCCGGCGACTTCGACGCATTCCTCTGCGGCGACGACGGCATCACCCGCGCGGTTATCGAGAAGTCCCTGCCGCGCCTCAAGGTGATTTCGAAATACGGCATCGGGCTGGACAAGATCGACATCCCCGCCACCAAGGAGCTCAAGGTGCCTGTGCTGTACACCCCTGGCGTCAATCACGACACCGTCGCCGAGCACACCTTCCTGCTGCTCCTCGCGCTGGCGAAAAATTTCCCCTACGCCATCGACGGCACCCGCGCCGGCCGTTGGGACCGGAAGACCGGCAGTGAGCTGTTTGCGAAGCGCATCGGCTTGATCGGCATGGGCCGCATCGGCCAGGAGGTCGCGCGCCGCGCACGCGCCTTCGGCATGGAAGTGCATGGCTTCGGCAACTACTGGCCCGAGGACATCGCCGCCGAGTTCCAGATCACCCGCCACGCGACCCTCGACTCGTTGTTTGACTCCGTGGACATCATCAGCCCGCACACGAATCTCAATGCGCAGACGCTGCACTGCATCAATGCCGAGCGCCTCAATCGCCTGCCCGACGGCTCCTGGGTCATCAACACCGGCCGCGGCGAGCTCATCGACCAAGCGGCCATCATCGCCGCGCTGGATTCCGGGAAACTCGCCGGTTACGCCGCCGACGTGCTCGACCAGGAGCCCCCGCCAGCCGATCACCCGCTACTGCACCACCCCAAGGTGATCATCACCCCGCACGTCGGCTCACGGACTTTTGAAAGCGTCCCCCGCCAGGCGATGAAGTCGCTGACGAATCTTATCAACGCCCTCAATGGCGAAGGTGAATGCAACTGCGCCAACGGCGTGATCTGATCCACTCACGCGACTCCACGAGAGCCCAATATCGGGCTGTGGCAAGCAGGCGCGGTCGGTCTCCGCACCTCGCGCAGGAGATCCGTCTCCGGATCCGAGCAGCGACGGTGAAGGGTTATGCAAATTGGTTTGGAAACCCAAAGGATCAAAAAACACTACATCTTGTGTTACGGTTTAGATTTACACGCAGCATACGGTGTGACCACGAGTTCCCGCATTGCAGATGGCGGGGCACGGGCGTATTCTTTGAGCGGCCCAGTTCCCTCTCGGGCATAACCCCTAACCACTCCTGTCTGCATGTATCTCAAAACTCTCGAAATCCACGGCTTCAAGTCGTTCGCGGATAAAACCGTGTTCGAATTTGCCAAAGGCGTGACCGGCATCGTCGGTCCCAATGGCTGCGGCAAGTCCAACGTGGTCGATGCGATCCGCTGGGTGCTCGGCGAAACCTCCGCCAAGGCCCTGC
>JAYWDF010000499.1:0-1726 GCA_043779985.1 Akkermansiaceae bacterium
CCAACGGAGCGTGGCGGCGGGACCATTTCCGAAAAGGAGGACGCACCATTTCACGGCCTGATCGCCTGTCTGATAGAGCTGGGTGGCGGCTTTGTTGGCGAGGTCGATTTCCACGGGGGATGCGTCGTGCCCGCCGATGAGTCGCGCTCCGGGTCCGGCACCGAGTTTGAAACGCAGCACGCAGAGGAGAATCACCTGCCAGCCCAAGCCGGTGCGCAGGCGTGTCGCGGAATCGGATTGGGGAGCCCCGGCGCTGCAGAGGGTTTTCCCCTCCCCATCCAGAACGAGCCACTGGCTGAAGGACCACGAGTGGGTGGTGGGATTGTAGATGAGGTGGATGGTTTCCATCAGCGAGAGGGGGTGGGTTCAATGGATCACGCGGATGCGGGTGGTGCCTTGTCGGTCGGGAACATCCGATCACCGGTGGAACAGCTTCGCTCCGTTTCCCTGATGCAGCGGGTTGTTCGGATCGCGGGGGATTTTGGGTTGGAGGTTCACTCGGTTGCCGTTGTTGAGAGGCGCGTTTTTGGTAGGCACCGCGTTGGCGTGCTCGCGCTCCCAGCGTGCCTTGGCTTCCATTTGGAGCTGCTCTTTGAGCGCTTGCAGGCCGCCGACAGGTGCGTTCTCGCCAGTGAATTCATCGGTCCAAAGCGAGAGGCTAACCGAACCAGCCGCGGGAAGCGAGGGCATGTCACAGAAGGGAATGGTGACCGTTTCCTGATCGCGGAGAACGGCGGTATAAACGACGTAACCGCGCTCTGCTCCGGCGAGTTCGGCACGCAGGGCAGTCTGCTTGGCGGACTCGCGACTGAACTCCGCGCTCAAGCCGACGAAGCGATTCAAGACGTTGGCTATCGCTTGGTCCTTGGACTCATCCTTGGGCGTAAGCATGGTGGTGGCCGTGGAGAATAGGCAGTGGTGCAGCGTCTTGCCGGAGCGGTTGGTGATGCAAAGGACTCCGGGTTTCACAAATGCCACCACGATGGGAGATGGGATGAGATCCGCTTTTGGAAGATCCCTCCGGGCAACGGCAGTTAGCTTTTCCCTAAGCGAGCGACCGAGGACCAGAGATTGGATGTTAAGCTCGGACATTCGGTTGAGCGCGGCCTGGGTGTTAGCGCCATCCATGCTTTGTTCGATGCCTCCCGCGAACCCTTCATACGACTGGGGTTTTTCCTGATAAATGGGTTGGCCGTTGCTGTCGTTGCCAACGATGCCGAACCGAGCGGTTGCGGCTGCCTTGGCACCTTGGGCAAGGATCTCGCCTTGAACATTGGGGACCAAGCCATTCATTTTTGCCTCAATGAAACGACCCTGCGCTGCCTGCGTCTTTTGGTTAGAGTCGAGCGCCAAGGCGATAGCCACCGCCTCCTTGAGTACCGGATCGGAGGTGGCGGCGAGCCGGGTTAGTGCGGGTTCCGGGTCGGCGATGCCTTTTACGGGATCTCCATTGAACCAATGCTGGGACGAGACGGCGGCGAAAAATAACAGAGAGTCGGTCGGGAAGCGCGGGGGCGGCGGCTCGACCGATTTTACCAAATCTTTAGTGGCCCTGTGGAACTCCACTGGAAATTGATCGAACTTGATCCGGGTGAGACCCGACTCGTGCCGGATCGACACACCTTCATCGACGATTTTGGTGACGGTAACGTTTTCGTAGGTACGTCCGTTCTCAATGTGGAGACTGGCGATTTTCGTTCCGACGGCAAGACTGCTTGGAGTCGGC
>JAYWDF010000500.1:0-1723 GCA_043779985.1 Akkermansiaceae bacterium
GCCTTTTCGTAGAGCTCGTTGACTTGTTCCCGGAGCTCAAGATCGCCGAATCGCCCGTAGCCTAACAATTGCCGGACGTGGGTGAAGTTCTTCTGCTAGGGCGTGGGCCTGGTCGTTCTTTATGTAGGCTCGCGAACGGGTCCATCCGACGCTCCGCTTGCGCCGCAGGAGGTAGGCTTAGACCACTTCATTGAGGAATTCGCTGCCGTTGTCGCAGTCGAATCCGAGCATCGGAAAGGGTAGGCGTTTTTCAATCCGCTCAATGCCTACGCACACTTCGCCGCCGCTGTTGTGTGACGAAGGATGGAATCAAGAGTAGGAAAGCTAGGAATGGTTTCATGTGGCAGCTCGATCCTTCGCCGCGGACTTTCGCCTCATCCACCTAACGATGGAAGAGACGACCATCAATACGGCGGCCAACGTGATCCATAAAACTCCATTCCTTCTCGCGAAGTCGTCTCTGGATTCGCGCTCCGGTGGGTTTCTCGGAGCCGGGGTTTTGCGGGATTCGCGATCCTCCGGTTTGGTCTTCGGGTCGAGCGACTTTGCCGGATGCTCGATCACCTTCTTGCCGTCCCAGGAGAGCGCGACGAAGTCGAGGTTGCGCCGCTTGGGGTCCACGATCCGCGCTGCCCAGGCTTCAAACGGCTCGGGGAGTTCCCACGCAGGGCGGCCGTAGGGAGGCTGCGTTCCTTCATCCATTGGCTCTTTGTAAGGAAGCCGCGTGTCGTCCTTTGGGCTCGGGTAGGTGATTTCTTGGGGCAACGGCCGGGTGTCGTGCCATTTCCCAGCCTCGAACGTATCTTCGTTGAGCAGCCACCATTGGATCAAGTAGCGGGATTCGTCAGACAGCGTCTGAATCAGGGATTCATTAATACTGATAGCTCTCAGGCATTTCCTCGTCTCCCCGGTGAACTCCGGTGAATCGGCAAGAGTCGAGGCCACTAGTTTCACCGCCGCCACTCTCACCCTGCCTTCACCAAAAATAGCATCACCGCCTTGGAAGATTCCGTAATAATCGAGGCTGCCGTGGGCAACATCTTCCATCAGGTAAGGAATTGCGGCCAGTGATTCGGATGAACCTGAAGTCAATATGCGTTCCGCCGCCACGTTTCCCTGTTTCAGCGAGTAAACAAGCCGGAGAATTGTCTTTTGATCTCTTCGCTCCAAGAGCTCTTTCGCCGCCACAGTCTGGTCTGCACCGGCTGAGGCCATTATTCCACGCAACTCCTCCACGGGGATTGCTTTCATTTCCTCATAGTCAGGGTGGGCTGGGAGCGGTTGGGCCGGGACTTTGATATCCTCGATGGCAAATGGGGGGAATGTGAATCCTTGAACCGCTTCTTCCGCGAATGTGACGGCGGATGAACTTAACAGCAGGCATGCGACGAATGTTTTCATGGGTCAGAATTCAGTTCTCTTTTCCGTAGCGGGCATTATCGGCCTGAATATTTGCAGTGCTCCAATCCTGCTGTCGGATCCATCGCGTAGTTCCATTCGAGTGATTCATCAGGGGAATCCGTCCATTCGGGTCTACCACATTGAGAGCCTCGTAAATCGGGTCAGGCCTCGCAGAATCACAAGATAGTCCGTAGAAGTGAATGCGCGAGGCCTGACCCAACTCTAAGCGTGTCGCTGACCTCGTCGATCATCGCACTTCTCCCCGCTCGGTTCCTGCTTGGATAACGCTCCCGGCAGCTCTCCAGATACTCTTCTTTGCTCG
>JAYWDF010000501.1:0-5299 GCA_043779985.1 Akkermansiaceae bacterium
CTGATTCTACACTGGCAAGTCCAGCTCTCCGAACTGAATGAACTCATCCTTTTCCCACCGCAGAGTTTGCGGATTTACGTCGCATCGATTGTTGCGGCATTCGCTGATTTGATTTTCCTAGCAGTAGCCTGGGAGTTTCTAGGCAAGCCGGAATTCCACGTGAAACTCTGGCTGCGCGCCTTCCTAACACTATTGGGTGTGATGTGGGTGGACGTGTTCTTGTTCGCGACAGGAGCTTTTCTCGGCAGTCCGGAGTATCTCAAAATTATGATGGGGACTCTCGTCAGTCGCTTGGTGATCAGTCTGTTCGCATTCCCTTTTCTCTATTTCTATCTGAGGTGGCAAAACCGGAAATACGGCATGGAAGTCGAACACCGTCCGGTTCTGGCAATTCTCAAGGAGGTGTCGGAAGTCCGGCTGGAGCTGACCCTTGCGCAGCAAGAAATCGAGCGCCGCAAGCAGCTTGAGAAGGACAAGGAACAGCTCATCGGCTCGCTGCAAACCGCACTGCTGGAAGTGAAGACCTTGCGCGGAATCCTGAAGACCTGTTCCTACTGCAAGGACATCCGCGACGATGACGGGCAGTGGCACCATCTGGAACTATACATCCAGCAGCACAGCGAGGCGCAGTTCAGCCACGGCATCTGTGACGCGTGCGCCAGAAAGCATTTCCCGGAATACCCGCTCACCCCTTGAGGCTCAGTCAGGACTGAAGGGTAAAGCCTTCGCCTGGCCACCTCACGCGAACTCGGGAAAACATTTACAAAAATCCGGATCCGCCGCCGCCTCGATCCGCAACGGATTTCCGGTTCTGGGGTGCGGTAGTTCAAGCATCTTCGCCTGAAGTAGCATCCGGGTGCCGGTGCCGAGGATTTCCCCGAGTTCGAAACTCCGCTCCTGCCCGGCGTAGCGGAAGTCACCGACGATCGGCAGTCCCGCCGCGAGCAAATGGCGGCGGATTTGATGAAATCGCCCGGTCCGGGGTGAGGCTTGAAGCAAGGACAATCCGAGGTTCGGCTCGGGGGGAAAGGACCCTTCGGGGGCGACTCTCAACCGCTCAAACAAGGTCTCAGCAGGGAGTAATCCATCTTCCGGATTCTTGCGCAATGGCGTCTCACAAACCCACTTCACCGGAGCCACGCCGCAGACGATCGCCCAATAGACTTTCGCCACCGTTCTTAATTCAAACGCCTGCTGGGCGAGTCCTGCGGTCTGCTTGTCCAAGGCGAAGAGCAGCACGCCCGAGGTCGGACGGTCCAAGCGGTGAACGGGAAATACCGAACACCCAAGCTGATCCCGCAACCGTTTCATCGCGATCCATTCCGGGCCCTCGGGCTCCCTTCCCGGGTGCACGAGCATGCCAGCCGGCTTGTTGATCGCGACGAGGAAGTCGTCCTGATAGAGGATGTGCAGCGCCGTCACTTGTCGTGCCCCCCGTGTGACTCGCCGTCGGTAAAGCCGAAGACCCGCCGCACTCCGGCCATTTCCGCGGTAAGGCGACCGTCCGCGTGCCTCACTGTTAAAACCGCCTCCACCGTGGTCTCCCCGTCGAAATCCTGCGGGTGCCGACAGGCGAAAAGCGTGAACAATGGCGCCAGTGTCTCGCGGGGAATCACGTCGCGCATGCGCTCGACCTTGAGTCCCGCTGCCGCAATGCCGTCCAGCGCCCGTTGCTTCTGCGGGGATGGAAAACACAGGACGAACCAGCCGTCATCCGCGAGGTGGGGCAGCGCAGCCTTGGCGTAGTCGCCCACATCGCCCCGCAGTTCAAAACGGGCGTGCGCCTTCTGTGAATCCTGAGGAAGCACTCCGGTCCCGGGCGGGAAATAGGGCGGGCTGCCGGTGATGAGGGGGAATTTCCGCGCGAGCGCGAGATCCCGGAGGTCCCCGAGCGAACAATCAACCCGCGACCGCAAGCCGTTGGCGTCCAGATTGGTTTGCAGCAGGCGATAGCTGATTTCCTGCGCCTCGACGCAGGTCAGTCGTGCTTCAGGCCCCATGCCCCACAGGGTCAGCAGTCCCACCGTGCCGATCCCTGTTCCTAGGTCCAAATGATCTTTGACAAGGGGTGAAACCTGCAGCGCGTACCACGCAGTGAGCACGTCGTCGACCGAATGCCGATGGCCGCCCTTACGCTGGGCGATCAACCAGCCGGCAAGCCCCCCGGCATCGTCGTGCCAGGATTCACGGGCCGTCAGACCGACCGGGCCCGTCAAAGCATTGAGCGTGATGCGCTCGCCAAGAGCGGACTCGAGGCAGTTCCGCTCGTGTTGCCAACGGTCCATGCCGCTTGGCGGGAGAGAGAAGTGGGAGGGCGCAGCGATCATCGGGAGGCCATTCTCACCAAGGTGTGAACCACGGGAAGCCCGAATTCATTTGATTTCCGACGACCGGATTCCCCCTCAAAGCAGCTGGAATCCCAAGAGATCGACTACTTGCGCCTTCCGATTAGATAACACAGGACGACGCCCCCGCTGAATCTGTAGTCTATTTCCGCATCATCCGAGAATGATCGCGGCTTGATGTTTTGGCAATCACGCCGAACTTGCAGTTTCTCTTTTATGACCAAAAATCTTTTTTTATGGATCACCCTGGGTTCCAGCCTCGTCGGAAACGCCTTCGCTTATGGCAATGCCGGACATCAAGCGGTGGGCACCATCGCCGAACACTACCTTGAAGGCACCCGCGCCGGCCAAGAAGTCCGGACCCTGCTCAAACCTGGCGAAGGCCTCGACCGCGCGGCAACCTGGGCGGACCGCTCTAAACTTCCCGACAAATACCTCAGCGCCGAAATGAAGGAATTCGTGGCGAATAATCCTGAGCATCACAGCTACCATTACTGCGACATTCCATTTCAAGAGAAAGCCTACCGCGAGGGCATCACCGGGACCAATCCACATGACATTGTCCACATCCTGCGACTCTGCATTCAGGTGCTTCAAAGTCCCGAGGCGGCTCCGGAGAACCCGCTCAAGCTCAACAAGCGCACCGCCCTGATGCTGATCTCCCACTACATCGGCGACCTTCACCAACCACTTCACGTGGGTTGCAGCTACCTCGACGAGCAAAGCCAGTTCGTCAATCCCGAGGCGGGCGCCAAAGGACAGGCCGACGCCGGGGCGAATTACTATCACCTCACGGCCAGCTCCACCCTCCACGGATATTGGGACACGCAAACCGTGAAGCACGCGCGGGACCATGCGAAAAGCGAGGATTTCACGACCTACCTGATCGCTCATTTCCCATCAAAGCCCGAGTGGAACGGCACCGGACCGGTCGGCACTTGGCCAGAACAATGGGCCACCGAGACCTTGGGCCTCGCCAAGCAATGCTTCGAGGACATCAAGGTTGGTGACCGTAGCCTCGTCCCCAAGGACGACAAGCATGAAGAACACTTCGAATGGAAGGTGACTCTGGCCCCTGCGTATGCAGAAAAATCCCGCGACATTGTCGAACTCGAACTCACCAAGGCCGGCTACCGACTTGCGGCCGTGTTTAAAGCGATTTGGCCCGAGCCTGTCGCGCCAGACGAAAAGGCTCCCACCAAGCCGTGACCCCTCGTGACGAGCGGTCGCTTTAGCTGAGCACCTTTTTCACATACATCGCCTTGAGGGCGATGGAAATCCCGTCCATCTTGCAGTCGATTTCGTGATCGCCGTCCACCAGACGGATGGGCTTCGACTTAGTCCCCACCTTGAGCACGACGGACGAGCCTTTCAGTTTCAAATCCTTGACCATGGCCACGATATCGCCATTGGCGAGGACGCTCCCATAGGCATCCTTGACAACACGGTCCGCAGCAGCGGCTTCGGGCGATTCTTCTGTTAGCCATTCATGACCGCACGTGAGACATTCACAACGGTCGGAGTGGATCAATACTTCGGTCATTTCACACATCGGACACACAGGGTTGCTCATAGGTGACGAGGAAAAGCCACACATTGCCGGAACTCAAGCACTTCCGCGCGTCGCTATTCACTCTATAGGATGGCAAATCATCAGCAGACGGAGCAATCATCGATCAAGCCAAATGCAATCCATCCACATCTGCCGCACGATCACCCAAGCGATCATCGCCATGCTCTTGCTGTGGGGCACCGGCGGCCATGCCGAAACTCTTGCCGCTTACACCGGTCCCAGTGTGAAAGGCGTGGACACTTCCACCCTCGGCGGAAAAGTCATGTGCGGCTATCAAGGCTGGTTCAATGCGGAAGGTGATGGAGCCGACCGTGGGTGGGTGCACTGGACCCGGTGGAAAGGCCCCTTCGCTCCGGGAAACGCGAAAGTCGATCTTTGGCCCGACGTTTCCGAACTCACCCCGGACGAACGATTTCCCACCGGCTTTAAATTCGCCGACGGGCGGGCGGCACAGGTCTTCAGTTCATTCAAGCAAGCCACCGTGCTACGCCATTTCCAGTGGATGCGCGATTACGGCATCGACGGTGCTTTCGTCCAACGCTTCGTCCACGACCTGCGCGATCCGAAAGCGATCCACCACAATAACACCGTCCTCGCGAACTGCCGAGAAGGCGCAAATCGATCCGGCCGCGCCTATGCCGTCATGTACGACCTAAGCGGCTTGGGAACGAACCACATTCAAGAAGTCATCGCCGACTGGCGGACCTTACGGTCGAAGATGCAGATCTGCGCGGATCCCGCCTATTTGAATCATCATGGCCGTCCGCTGGTCGCGATTTGGGGCATCGGTTTCAACGACGGCCGCGCCTATACGTTAGATGAATGCCGGGCATTGGTGGAATTCTTGAAAAACGACGGTTGTTCGGTGATGCTCGGGGTCCCCACCGGATGGCGCGAGCTGAACGAAGACGCAGTGAAACAAACGGCGCTGCATGACATCATCGCCTTGGCCGATGTCGTCAGCCCGTGGACCGTGGGAAGATATCGCAGCCCCGCGGAAGCCAAGCACCATGGAGAACGCATTTGGCAACCGGACCTCGCCTGGTGCGCCAAGCGCGGAATCGATTACCTCCCCGTCGTGTTCCCCGGCTTCAGTTGGGCCAACCTGTCAGGAAAAACCTTCAATGAAATCCCACGCCTGAAGGGAGCGCTCCTCTGGTCCCAGTTCATCGCGGCGAAGCGCGCGGGTGCCAAGATGGCCTACGTCGCCATGTTCGACGAAGTGGACGAAGGAACTGCAATTTTCAAATGCTCCAACGAAGTGCCATCCGCCGACGGTGCAAGATTTCTCACTTACGAGGGCCTGCCGAGTGACTACTACCTAGGACTCACTGGCGCAGGCGCAGCACTCCTTCGCGGCGAGGTGCCCGTCACCGATTCC
>JAYWDF010000502.1:0-1720 GCA_043779985.1 Akkermansiaceae bacterium
CCATGCCGGTATCGATCACGCCGACGACCACCTCACCGGCGGGCGGTCTAGCAAGTCTCCATGCCGCCAGAAATTTCGTGTCCACGCCGCTGGTGCCGGCGGTGGAGTTCACCGTTTGGCCGGTGTTTTGCAGCGCCCAGAGCTTGGGGAAATCCGGATCATTCGGCGAGATAAGGGTCACGCGGCGGATGTAGTTCGGCTCCACGGTCTCGATCAGCGGTTCGGCTTTCAAAGTGGCGATCAGCTGCGCAGTGCTGCGGTTTTTTTCCCGCACCAAGACGGTGAGGCGGTGGGCTCGCTGTGAGATCTTGTCGTAGTGCTCCGTGATCTTGAGTGCGTGTTTGCCAAGGGCGGCCTCCGCCCCGTTTGTCGCGAGGTCTTGTTTGAAGGTCACCAGCACTTCCCCTTCGACGTAAGGATCCTCGTTCGCAAGCCCGCGGCTGCAGAGCAGGAGTGCGAGAAGGATGTTCGGAGTAAGGGACATGGCAATGGGGCGAATCGGATTCTACTCTCCCGCGCGTGTTTTGGAGGAATTTGGCAGTTCCGCCAATCCCGCAATTTATCTTCAGGCTGGTGGAATTGGCGGATGAGCGTCCTGAGGGGGGGAATCTCTCGGATTTTGGATTTTCGGGTTTCGGATTCCGGGTTTCCTCTCTATGACTCGTCCATGCTTCCGTGGTTTTCCAATGGTAATTTTCCCCTCTATCTCGCGCCCATGGCGGGGGTGACCGACGTGATTTTCCGCCAGATCTGCAAGGAACTGGGGGCGGATGTGATGGTCACCGAGTTCGTCTCGGCGGAGGGGATCATGCAGGCCGACGACCGGACGCGGAAATACACGGAGTTCACCGACGAGCAACGCCCTGTCGGCGTGCAACTTTTCGGTGCGGACGGCGAGCGGATGGGCGAGGCGGCGAAAAAAATCATCACTTGGAAGCAGCCGGATTTCATCGATATCAACTTCGGCTGTCCGGTGAACAAGGTGGTCGCGCGCAATGGCGGATCGTCCTTGCTCAAGGACTGTCCGGTGCTGGCGGCGGTCGCCTCCGGGGTGGCGAAGGCCGTGGGCGACCAAGTGCCCGTGACCGCGAAGATGCGGATCGGCTGGGACGAGAGCTCGGTCAATGCCGTGGAAGTCGCGAAAATCCTCGAGGACTGCGGGATGCAGGCGATCGCGGTGCACGGGCGCACCCGCTCGCAAGGATACAGCGGCGAGGCGAACTGGGAGGTGATTGATGCGGTGGCGCGGGCGGTGAAAATCCCGGTCATCGGCAATGGCGACATCACCTGCGGCGCGGACGTGGTGCGGCGGCGCCAGGAAACGGCGGTGTCCGGCGTGATGATCGGGCGCGCGGCGATGCAGAATCCCTGGGTCTTCCGCGAGGCAAAATATTTTTTGGAAACGGGTGAAATTCTACCGGAAGTCTTGGTAGAGGAGCGCTGGGACCTCGTGCTACGCCATTGTCATCTGGCGGTGGATAGCCGGCGCAACGGCGACGAGAAGCAGACGCTGACGGCGATGCGTTCGCGCTTGATGGCCTATTGCAAGGGATTTCCCGGGGCCAAGGACCTGCGCCAAAAACTGTGCCAGGTGTCATCCATCGCGCAGGTGGAGGATCTGGCAGCGCTCTCGATAGGTATGGTGGAGCTTGCTGAGTTGTGATTGGGGGAGGGGCTTGCTAGATTCTGCGCGGCAAGCGGGTTTATCGCGAGGGGCGGG
>JAYWDF010000503.1:0-1718 GCA_043779985.1 Akkermansiaceae bacterium
ACGCCACCGTCATCCTCGACCTCAATGGTTTCAGCGACACCATCAACGGCCTGACCGTCAGTGCCGGCACCTTTGCGACCAAGATCACCAACAGCGCCGTCGGAACCTCCGTCCTCACAATTGGAGCCAACAACACCACCAGCTCGTTCGGTGGTTCGATCACCGAAGCTGGCTCTGGCGCCACGCTCGGCCTGACCAAGACCGGCACCGGCACGCTGACCCTCTCCGGCGCGAACACCTACACCGGAGCCACCAATGTCACTGCCGGTACTCTGGTTATCAATGGCAGCATCTCCACCATCAGCCTGACGACCGTCAGCAGCGGAGCCACTCTCGCCGGCACCGGCACAGTCGGCGCGGTCTCGATCGAAGGCGGCGCAACGTTGTCACCGGGTGTGTCTGGAGTCGGTATCCTCACCACAGGAAATTACAACCAAGCCGGAACCATGACGCTAGATCTCAACGGAAACACCGCAGGCACCTATGATAAGGTCAACGTAAATGGCAGCGTCACTCTCAGTGGCTTGTTGTCCGCGACCGTGGGGGGTGGTTATACACCCGTGAATGGCGATCTGCTGTTCATTTTAATTAATGACGACAGCGACCCGATTTCAGGCACCTTCAGCGGCTTGGCCCAGAATGACACCGTCAACCTCGGCGGTTTCGACTGGCAGATCAGCTACAACGCAGATTCTGTAACTAATTCATACTTAACAGGAAGCGGCAACGACATTGCGCTGCTGGCCATCCCTGAGCCCAATGTCGCCGCGCTCATCGGTGGCTTCGGAGGGCTTGCCCTTCTCCGCCGCCGCCGCGCGTCGGTCGCAGTGTCCCTTTGACAGATTGGGTATCTCAGGCACTTTTCGCCAACAACCCTATGACCCTATCTTTGTCTCCCCGCACCCCACGCCTGCGGCACTTTGCTGCGGTTTGTGTCTTGATGCTTTCGTTCATCGCGCAAGCACAAACCCTGAACATTGCCAACGATGTCCAAACTGCGGTGACTCTGACTAACACCACAGTCACGATGACCGGCCGCTCGGAGCTGAGCATCACCGGCACCGGCGATCCCATCCCCGGATGCGTGATCAATCTGAACTCACCCGACGCATGGTTTTTTATGCGCGGGATCCGGCCATCGGTAGTAAATTCCACATTTCTCAGCCGGATCCGGGTCAACGGCGCGGCGGGCGTCCTGAATGCCAACCTGCGGATCGTCCAGTATGAATCGGGCTCGGTGGTGATTCCCCACGGGCCGCAGTTCGCGCCGCTGCAGATTTTCGATGGCACTCATTTCACCGGCCCAGCGAAATCGCTGAAGCTTTACACTTACTACAATGAGGCGAATCTCGGCATTCTGTCAGCCGCCACCAGCTCCTTCAAATTAAAGCGCGGATATATGGCCACCGTCGCCCAACAGAACACGGGGATGGGATCCAGCAAGGTTTACATCGCCCAAGATGGCGATCTCGATATCAGTGTGTTACCCACGGCGCTGAACAATAACATCCGCTACATCCGGGTTTTCCCGTGGCGGTGGGTTTCGAAAAAAGGTTGGGGCGGGAAGGATGGCTGGGACATGAAGCATTACTGGAACTACAGCTGGGACGCCGGTGGCAACAGCAACGATCTCGATTCCGAATACGTGCCGATGCGCCACGGCCCATGGTGGCCGGGCTTCGATGAAATCAACGCCAAACAAAACGTCACCCACCTTC
>JAYWDF010000504.1:0-1718 GCA_043779985.1 Akkermansiaceae bacterium
CCTTGAGGTCCTTGGCGGTAAGTTCCTCACCCTTATAACCGAAGACGGTGTTTTTGCCGTGGTCGGGGTTACGAATGCGGATCCACTGGTGATAGTCGATTTTCTCGGCGGCGAGGGCGAACTCGACTTCGGAAGCGTTTTCAAAGAGTGGCATGTGCTCCTCTTTCTCACGATCCTTCTGAGTGCGGATGCCGGCCCACGTCAGATAGTAGGTTCCAAGAATGATGTCCTGGGTAGGAACCGTGACGGGACGACCGGATGCGGGCGAGAAGATATTGTTAGGCGCGAGCATCAGCTGGCGGCACTCCATCTGGGCCTCGATCGAAAGCGGGACGTGGACGGCCATTTGGTCACCGTCGAAGTCGGCATTGTAGGCCGTACAAACGAGGGGATGAACACGGATGGCTTCACCTTCGATGAGCTTCGGCTCGAAAGCCTGGATCGAAAGACGGTGAAGGGTCGGCGCGCGGTTGAGCAGGATCGGGTGGCCCTTGGTGACTTCCGCGAGGATGTCCCACACTTCGGTGGTCTTGCGGTCGATCATCTTCTTGGCCGAGCGCACGGTGTGGCAGTAGCCAAGCTCCTTGAGGCGGCGGATGATGAACGGTTCGAACAAGGTAAGCGCCATCTTCTTGGGAAGACCGCACTGGCCGAGCTTGAGGTCGGGTCCGACGACGATGACGGAACGGCCGGAGTAGTCGACGCGTTTTCCGAGAAGGTTCTGACGGAAACGGCCGCCCTTGCCCTTGAGCATGTCGCTGAGGGATTTGAGCGGACGATTGCCGGCACCGGTGACGGCGCGGCCGTGACGACCGTTGTCGAACAAGGCGTCAACGGCTTCCTGGAGCATCCGCTTTTCGTTGCGGATGATGACTTCCGGCGTCTTGAGAAGCAGGAGGTTCTTGAGGCGGTTGTTGCGGTTGATGACGCGGCGATAGAGGTCGTTCAAGTCGGAGGTGGCGAAACGGCCGCCTTCGAGTGGCACCAGCGGACGAAGGTCCGGCGGGATCACGGGGAGGACCGTTTGGATCATCCATTCAGGACGCGACTTGGACTGATGGAAGCCTTGCGTGATCTTGAGACGCTTCGAGAGCTTCTTCTTGTTCTGTTTGGACTTGGTGGTTCCGAGTTCTTCTTCGAGCGTGACGATCAAGGAAGGAAGGTCGCACTGGCGAAGCAGCTCCATGATGGCGGCAGCACCCATGCTGGCTTGGAACGATCCGTCGCCGTAGGTGTCCTCGGCTTCGCGGAGTTCGTTTTCCGTGAGGAGTTGGCCGACTTCGAGGGCGGTGTTTCCCTGTTCGGTAACGACGTAGTCTTCATAGTAAATCACGCGCTCCAGCTGGCGGGCACTCATGTCGAGCATGAGGCCGATGCGGGAAGGCATGCACTTGTAGAACCAGATGTGGGAAACAGGAACGGCAAGTTCGATGTGGCCCATGCGCTCGCGACGGACGCGGCTCAGGGTCACCTCGACACCGCAACGGTCGCAGATCACACCCTTGTGCTTGATCCGCTTGTATTTGCCGCAGGCGCATTCCCAGTCGCGGGTGGGTCCGAAGATCCGCTCGCAGAAAAGACCGCCCTTTTCAGGCTTGAAGGTCCGGTAGTTGATGGTTTCCGGGTTTTTCACTTCGCCCTTGGACCAAGAGCGAATGATTTCCGGAGAGGCCACGGTGATGGAAACTTGATCGAAGGCCTCAGGGCGCTCGTCCACA
>JAYWDF010000505.1:0-5291 GCA_043779985.1 Akkermansiaceae bacterium
GGCCTCCTCGGTCTGGGTGGCGAGCGAGGATTTCGCGAGTTGGAGAAATTGCTCGGACGACGAGCGCAGGGCGTCGGCGGAAAGGGCCTTGAAGGTGTCGGACAGCTTGATTTCGGCGCGTTCGAGCAGGGCTTGTTTTTCGTTGGCGGCCTTGATTTCGCTGTCGAGGCGGGAGCGGATTTCGGTGAGTTGGTTGCGGAAAGTCTGGGCATCTTGCTCGTTGCGCTGGGCCTCGGCGGCGGACTGGGCGAGGCGTGCTTCGATTTCCGCCGCGCGGCGTTCTTCGGACTTCAGACGCTCGGCAGCCGCGGCGAGCTTGCCGGCGGCGGCGAGGCGGGTGAATAGCCAGCCGAAGAAAAGTCCCGCAATCACAGCGACGATTTGGGGAATGTAGGGTGCGAGTTCTGGTGGAAACATGGTTTTGTCCTTGCGGGTGGTGGCTAGCTCGGTTTCGTATGGAGGTCGCTGCGCTGATTCGTGGTATCGAATGACTCGGCGTTACGCAAACCAAACTCCTCACACCTATGGCACACACACTCCCCGACCTCGGTTACGCATACGACGCGCTCGAGCCCCACATCGACGCCCGCACGATGGAAATCCATCATTCGAAGCATCACCAGGCCTACATCACCAATCTCAACAACGCCCTCGCGGGAAAAGCGGATCTCGAAGCGAAAACCCTTTGCGAACTCATCGGTGACCTCGCCTCCCTGCCGGAAGACATCCGCGGTGCCGTGCGCAACAACGGCGGTGGCCACGCGAATCACAGCTTCTTCTGGAAAGTCATCGCTCCCGGCGGTGCCAAGGCGCCTTCCGGCGATCTCGCCGCGGCCATCGACAAGGCCTTCGGTTCGTTCGATGCCTTCAAAGAAGCCTTCGCCAAGGCAGGTGCCACTCGTTTCGGCTCCGGCTGGGCATGGCTTTGCAAAAAGGACGATGGCTCGCTCGCCGTCTGCTCCACCGCGAATCAGGACTGCCCTTGCATGGGCGCTGCCATTGCCGGCTGCGATGGTAAGCCAATCCTTGGCCTCGACGTCTGGGAGCACGCCTACTACCTGAACTATCAGAATCGCCGCCCGGATTACATCGCCGCGTTCTGGAGCGTGGTGAACTGGGACGTCGTCGCTGCGAATTTCGCCGCCTGATTTTCCTGAATTCCATCCCGACGCGTCCGGCTCACTGAGTCGGGCGCGTTTTTCGTTTTTCCCATCGGCGGCAAGGCATGCTACTGCTGGCCCGTGAGCGCGCCCGAATGCCCGAAACTACCCGAAGTCAAAGTGCCGATTTCTGAAAAGGAGATCGCCGAGCAGGAAATCTTCGAGTTAGAGCTCTCCGACCGGACCCTGTTGTCGGGGCCGAGTTCCCGGCTTCGCGATTTGGCGACCTTGTTCCGGGTGGCGAAGGATTTGTTAATGGGTTTCCGCGCGCTGCATTTCGCCGGTCCTTGCGTGACGATTTTCGGCTCGGCGAGGACCAAGCCGGGCACCCGCTATTATGAAATGGCGCGCAAAATGGGCGAAGCCTGCGCCAGACTCGGCTTCACGGTGGTCACCGGCGGTGGTCCCGGCATCATGCAGGCCGGAAATCAAGGCGCCTTCGAGGCGGGCGGGCGCTCGCTGGGGGTGAATATCGAGCTGCCCTTCGAGCAAGCGGTCAACCCCTACGTGCAAAGCGCCGTGACGATGCGCTACTTTTTCACCCGCAAGGTGGTGTTAGTGAAATATTCCTACGCCTTCATCATCCTGCCGGGTGGATCCGGCACGATGGATGAAATGTTTGAAACGATGACCCTGATCCAGACGGGGAAACTAAAGATTTTCCCGATCGTCCTGATGGGCAAGGACTACTGGCAGCCGTTGATGGACTTCGTCTATCGGATGGCGGAGGAGGGGACGATCAGTCCGGATGATCCCGAGCTCATTTTCTTCACGGATGACGTGGAGGAGGCCGCGGCCCACCTGCAACGGCATGCGGTCAGGCAGTTCGGCCTGCGGCGCAAATGGGCACCCAAGGCGATCCGCCTGCTGGGCGAGAAGCCGGTGGTGAGTTAGACTTTCGGCAGGAAGAAGCCGCGTTGTCTTTCGGAAATCGGCAGGCCGAGCTTTTCCATCACCGCGAGCATGTCTTCCCACAGCTGCCGTTTCACGGGGCTGGCGCTGTTCGTCTGGAGGAGATGGCTCGGATGGTAGGTCACACGCACCGGAGTGCCGTGGAACTCGCCCCACGACTCGCGCATGGAGGCGGTGGTGCCGGTGAGGCCTAGCAGCCCCTCCGCCGCGGCTTCTCCCAGCGCGATGATGCACTGCGGGCGGACGATGTCGATTTCCGCCCGGAGAAATGGCAGGCACGCGGCGATTTCCTCGGGAGTCGCCTTACGGTTGTTCGTCGTCTGCCGGGCGGCCGCCGGGCGGTATTTGACGATGTTGGAAATGTAAACCTCCTCGCGCGAGAGGCCCATCGCCTTGAGGATGTCATTGAGCTTTTGCCCGGCGGGACCGGCGAAGGGTTGGCGCTCGCGTTCCTCCTGATAGCCCGGAGCTTCGCCCACGAGCATCAGGCGGGCTTCCGGGTTTCCCGTGGCGAAGACCATCGTATCGCGCAGCGTGCCCAGGGCGCGGATCGGTCCCCAATTCTCCGCCTGGCGGTGGAGTGACGCCAGTTGCTCGCTGCGGGTGGTGCCGTCGACGGTGAGCTGGCTGATGACCGCCGCGGCGACCGGGGCGGGCTCGGCCACGGGCATTTTCAGGGGCATTTCGGCGGCTCGAGTACTTTCCTGCGCCACCGGGGGAGCGACACCGCCGGTTTTCGCCAGGTTGAAGAGCCCGCGCAGGCCGTCGCGCGCGCCATCATCCAAATGGACGTGGGTCACGCCGCGGGCTTGCTCGGCTTCAAGAAATTCAAGGAGGACATCGACGGGACGAATCACGGCGCGACGCTAGCGATTCCCCCGCCCGGGTGCAACTGCGGGATTGGGCGATCATGGCTTCTCCTTGCCCGGACGGGAAATCTGGGCCATTTTGGACGTGTTCGCCGTCCACCACCCCCATATTCCGATCATGTCAGATATTCCGCAGTTGCCTGGTAAGTATTCGGCCCCGCGTTGGTATTCCGCGCCGCGATTGTGGCGGACGATGAGCCGGGCCACCGTCAGCGCCGGGCGAAAGTCCCTGCTCACCGCCCTCACGCTTTTTTACTGCCTGCAGGATCGTGACACACCGACGTGGGCGAAAGGCGTGATCGTCGGGGCCCTGGGCTACTTGGTATTACCCATGGATTTGATCCCCGACGTCATCCCTGGGGTGGGTTTCGGCGACGACTGGGGCGCGCTGGTCGCCGCCCTCGGCACCGTCGCCGCCTACGTCAAGGACGAGCACAAGCTCAAGGCCGCCACGCAGGTAGAGCGGCTTTTTGGATCGAAAAATCCCACGCCTCCCCCGGAATTTTCCGAATAAACCGGCCGCTTTTTCCGTATCAACACGGCGCGTCGTGCCCTCCATTTTATGAAATCGATCCTTCTGCTAGTTGCCCTGTTCTTCACTTCGGTCCTGTATTCCTTCGCCGGAGTGTCCATCGATGACGAAGCCTTTGGCAAAAGCCTCGGCGGCTGGACCAAGCGCGACAAGGCGGCTGCCGAGTATCCGCTCTCGGGCGCGGTCTATCGCACCTACAAGCCCGAGGTCAGTCCCACCCCGGACGGCGGGATCTTTGTCTCGGTGCGCATCGATCACGTCCGGGGCTGGCTCGCATCCGATGACCATGCGATCTTGGAAATCACCGTGAACTCCAAGGGCGCGATCGCTTCCGCGCAGTCGAACATCGCCATCCAAGGCCGCTCGATCAAGAGCGACGTGATCCTCGGCGGAAATGCCGCGGGCAAGGCGATTCTCAGTCCGGAAGGTGCGGTGCAGGTCGGCACCGATCTCGTCGCGGATCTTTCCGCGAAGTTGCTTCGCGAGAACATCGTCGAAGCCGGCCGGGTTTCATTCCCCGCCGTGCTGCGCCACAACTTCAACCACCTGTTTCAAGCCATCCGCGTGAGCGACGCCGCAGTGACGCCCATGCCCGCTCCGCCTGCCGTTCCCGCCGCACCGGAGAAGCCCAAGGATCCCGCTCCGGCGACGGTTCCCGGTTCCGTGCCGCTGGAAATCAAGCCCTACCGCTGATTCCAGCTGAGCGGGTGTGAACTCGCGGTGTGGAAACAGACGCGCGGCCTAGCTGATCCCGGAACACCCGCAGATAGGCGCCGTACTCCGATAGTGGGGGGATCGAACGAGTGGCGGCGATCAAACTGATAGGTAATTTAATAGGGTCGTGAATGGGGTCTGTCTTCGTTTGAAAAATCTAACGTGTGAGAGTGGGGCATTACTCAATTCAGGGAGGGAGTTGAACCGGCTGCCCGGAGGCGTATCGCTATCAGATGTGAATCCGTGAGGCCTGACTCGAATGGTGACCCGAATGGCGCTAACTTAAACAAGTCACGGTTCCCCAGCGACTTATGACACAGAAATTGGCCTATCAGAATCGGCGCCTTCGAAACTCCAAGGCATTGGGGTCGTTCGAAGATACCGGAATCATGCATGAAGGGCGATTTGATCTGCGTTTTCCCCTTACTTTATCCCAAATTGCCCTTAAGTTAGCGCAATTCAGGCCTGACTCTATTTATTGATTTTAGCGGGCGTGTGAGTCCCTTTCTCGCTCACTGTGAATCCACCAAGGACAATCGCTGGCCCTGGTGGTCGATTATCCAACGCACTCCTAGGAATAAAGATAATTCGATATTCGCCTGGTTTCGTCCGGAAGATAGCAGGCATATTCTCCCCATTAATTCTGTAATTTTTGGAAACGTTTGGGTCAAACTTCTCAATCTTAGAGGTCTTCGTGACCTCTTCGGCTCCCAAGTATGGGGTCGTGCAATACCACTTATCCGCAAGTTTCCACTCTATATTCATTTGACCTTCCAAGATATTTGATCCGGAATTTTTGACACTAATATTAATGATTTCTCCAAATTGATAATTTGGGCGACAACCTAAAATAATTAAGCTATTTCCTATGGGGGTAGGCTCCGCTGCAACACAATTAGTCAACCAGAATGCCGATGAAATCGAAGCGATCACCAAAATACGGCTAAAGCAATTACGTGTTTGAGCATGCATCATCTTGTGGGAATAAATGGGTGATTTCCTGTGGCATTAGACCCCTTGCCAAAAGTTAGTTCCGCTATTTGGAGTGCGTCCTGCAGACAGAGCGGATGATTTTCGGTCGATCCATCATGTGCTGGATCGACT
>JAYWDF010000506.1:0-1716 GCA_043779985.1 Akkermansiaceae bacterium
GGCTTCTCCCACGGCGATGCCGGGAAACAAATGGCCGCCGGTGCCGCCACAGGCGATCAGGATTTTCAAGGATTTAAGCACGCGCGAGTGAGTGAAAAGACATCACCGGGCGTTAGAAAACCAATTCCAACACCTCTCTGCGGAAAACTACGCAAATCTTAATTACCCGGCAATCCTCAAAACGCCCGGATTTCTGCGCAACAAAATTTCCACTCTCGGTCGGTAGCCGTCTTCAGCGGATGACGCGAATCGTGTGATTCTCGGTATCGCCTATGTAAAGATCGAAGGACTTGGGGTCGATGGCCACACCGTGAACACGCGCCATTTTACAGTGCAATGGATCGGGCGAATCGCCCGACGATCACCAAAGGGCCGCACACCAGGGAAGGGATTGCCCTCGATCACGCCTTGCCCCGTGCCGTCTTGCCCCGTGCCGTCTTGCCCCGTGCCGTCTTGCCCCGTGCCGTCTTGCCCCGTGCCGTCGTGCCTGAGCTGGCGGCGAGGTTCTACAATCTGGAGGCAATCCCGGCGAAGGCGAACCTTGCCAAGTCCGCCAAGATCGGACAGCGGGAACTAGACCCTGTACGGCGATGGCAGAAATCTGGTTTGCTATCAGCGGCGGGGCTGGCAGCGGTGGAGGCGGCGACGAAAAATGACGATTCCAAAGTTGCTAGAGATTGACGCGGAGGAAATAGGGGACATTCTCGCAACACCATGAGAAAGGTATTTCAAAGAGTTGTATGGGCAGCGTGCGCCCTTGGCATTGGAGTATTGATGCTAAACGGTTGTGACGATTCAGGTGATTGGAAGAAAGGCGCACAATTACTCGAAACACGCGGCCTCGACCCGTCCCTTCTCCCAAACAGCGCACCCCGAAATTTTTACTACACCCATCGAGATCCGGAATCATCATCACACGTTTCCGAGCAAGTTGCCATCCTTCGCCAAGCTGAAGCCGGGGCAAAAATCCTTGTGGAAAAGGGCTTCGACAAGAAGAAGATTCCCTACCTAAACGTCAGTCAACTGCGCGAAGTGTGGCGAGCTAGGCAATCGGGGGACAAACGAGCGATGGAAAAGGCCGTGAGTGATTGCGAAAGAGCACTTTGAGTTCTGAGGGCGTCATTGCCCGCCAACGACGTAATCTGTATCAAATTCGACATAAAAGGGGTCAGTCCTAGATTATTAAAGTTTTAAGATTGACTCGGATGATTTCGAGAAGGAGTCACGGACCATGGCAAGGCAGCCGAGATTTCAGTATGCGGGTGCGGTGTATCATGTGATGGCCCATGGCGATGTTCACTAGGGTTCCCGCACTATAACATTTCTAGCTCTCACAAATCATCCCGTCCTTCTGGTTTCGATTAACCACATTTCATTTTGTTTCGCTCTGATACTACCGCCCCCGGAGAATGACCACGGCTTTATCTTTTCAGAACAATATTCCCTGTTGAACCTTGGTTCCTGAGAAAATCCTAAATAAATCGCCCTGTTTCATCTCTGGTTGGCTCACATGAAAGCCATCCTCGACGACAATCCGCTGGCACCGTGGCGCGGCACCGGACCCGCCACTGTGGTTCTTGGCGAACTTGAAATCCGACCCGCCCTGCCCGCTGAAATACAGCGCATCGCCACCCTCCTCAACGACGAACACTACCTCGGAGCCGGTCGCCAGGTCGGCCGCACGCTCGTTCAGATCGTGCATCACCGGGAGCGCTG
>JAYWDF010000507.1:0-1711 GCA_043779985.1 Akkermansiaceae bacterium
CGGGCGCGCGCCACCATCGACGAAATGGAAGAGGGCGATCTGGTGGTCCACTACGAATACGGCATCGGGCGCTTCAAGGGCATCCAACAAGGCGACGAGGGTGACGAACTCGTTTTGGAATACCGCGACGGCGCGCTGCTCGGCGTGCCGCTGGAACAAGCGCACCTGGTGGGCAAATACGTCGGCCTCGGCGGAAAAACGCCCGAGCTCAACAAACTCGGCGGCGCGGCGTGGAAGACCGCGCGAAAGGCCGCGGAGAAATCCATTCTCGACTATGCCGCGCAACTGCTGCGGGTGCAGGCCGAGCGGCAGTCCGAGCAGGGCTTCGCCCATCCGCCGGATTCGCGCTGGATGTGGGAGTTCGAGCGCTCGTTCCACTACACCGAAACGACCGACCAGCGCCGCGCGATCGACGAGACCAAGCTCGACCTCGAGTCCTCGCGGCCGATGGACCGGCTGATCTGCGGCGATGTCGGTTTCGGCAAAACCGAGGTTGCCATCCGCGGGGCGTTTAAGGCGATCACCAGCGGCAAACAAGTCGCCATCCTGGTGCCGACCACCGTCCTGGCAGAACAACATTGGCGGACGTTCCGCGAGCGGATGTCGGACTATCCGATCCGCATCGACTTGCTCAATCGTTTCCGCACCGCGGCCGAAGTGCGCGAGACCATCGCCGGTCTGGCGGACGGCTCGGTGGATCTGGTCATCGGCACGCACCGCTTGGTCTCCGGCGATGTGAAATTCAAAGATCTCGGGCTGGTGGTGGTGGATGAAGAGCAGCGCTTCGGCGTGGCGCATAAGGAGAAATTCAAACAACTCTTCCGCCAGGTGGATGTCCTGACTCTTTCCGCGACGCCGATCCCGCGGACGCTCTACATGGCGCTGATGGGCGCGCGCGACATGTCCACCATCGACACCCCGCCGCCCAACCGGGTGCCGGTTTCCACCACCGTCTGCGCCTACGACGAGCGGGTCATCCGCGATGCGATCCGCCGGGAAATGAAGCGCGGCGGGCAGACGTTTTTCCTGCACAACCGGGTGAAAACCATCGACATGATGGCAGCGAAGATCCGCGAACTGGTCCCGGAAGCCAAGGTGCTTATCGGCCACGGCCAAATGGACAAGGACGACCTGGAAGTGGTGATGCACGCCTTCGTCAAGGGCGAGGCGGATGTCTTGTTAGCCACCACCATCATCGAGACCGGCATCGACATCCCCAACGCCAACACCATCCTGATCGACCGCGCGGACCGCTTCGGGCTGGCGGATCTCTACCAACTCCGCGGCCGCGTCGGCCGCGCCGGGGAGAAGGCCTACGCGATCCTGTTACTTCCGCGCGACATGATGACGGTGGGCGACGCGCGCAAGCGGATCAACGCGATCAAGGAATACACCGCGCTGGGCTCCGGCTTTAAGATCGCCATGAAAGACCTCGAAATCCGGGGTGCGGGAAATTTACTCGGCACCAAGCAGTCCGGGCACATTTCACAAATCGGCTTCGAGCTGTATTGCCAGCTGCTGCGGCAGTCGGTGGACCGGCTCAAGGGGCGCAAGGACGCGCCGCGCGGGGACACGGGTTTCAAGGCGGACTTCATTGCGTTCAGCGAGACCGCCTACGCCAAAGCGGACCCCAAGGAGGTGCTGCCGGCGTTTTTACCCGCGGCATGGCTGGACGAAACCAAGGTCCGCATCACCGCTTACCGGGAAATTT
>JAYWDF010000508.1:0-5273 GCA_043779985.1 Akkermansiaceae bacterium
TCATCGATTCATTGCGTCATTCTTCAGGTTTCCGATCACGCGGACAGCCCGTGGGTCGTCCCCGGTGGCAAGATCCTCGGGTATCTCAATCCGGACCAAGTCCAGCTTGCAGTCGCCAGCATCCAACGCCACGCCGCCGCAGAACCGCGTGACGAGGACAAAATCATAACCGCCGCTAACGAATCCGCCGACATGCTCCGCTACTGGATGGCGAATGCCATCAACCGCAGTGCGATGATCCAGACCGAGAGTGCGAAGATGCGCAAGGACCTGGAGACGAAAGCCCGGCAGCGACAAGTCGCCGTCATGATAGCAGCAGGCACCTTCATCCCGATCATCGCCGGCATTTCACTACTCGTCGTAGTGCTGCGCAGCAGACGGCCCGCTTATTTTCCCGACCCAGCTTGGCAACCCCGCCTCGGAGCGCCCCATGCAGGAGGAAACCATGCAGTCGCAGACCTCGGTCCACCCCTACCCTAGCTCTTCATGAAGCCACCTGTTATCTTCATCATTCTCACTTCCGCAGCCCTCTTCCTAACTGCTTGCGATTCCTCAAAAAAAGCCGCCACCCTCCCCCCTCAGGCTGCCGCGATCCAAAAAGATATCCCGCTCATGCCGGTGAAGAAGGGCGACACCTGGGTGTACACCGTGCACTTGGAAATCCCGGCCGACGTGACATCGCCCGGCGCTGCCGCCGTGGACGAGAAACACTCGCGCACCCGCACCTATCTGGGAAAGCTATCCGCAGCCGAAGGACTGCCCGAGGTCGATTGCCTCGAAGTCGTCGTCCCGGGATCACCCGTCGAGCGTGAATTCGTCGAGATCCACGAGGATAGAATCCTGATGCGCGGCTCCATGATCCTGCGTCCGGAGACCACCCGGCCGATGTGGCTCGACCACGCCGTGCCCTTCGTCTTCGCCGGCATGAAGCCCGGCACAGAGTCCCCGGAAATCCAAACCGCCGGCGGCGCGCTCTCGCGCAAAACCCAAGTCGTCGGACGGGAGGACGTCACCGTGCCAGCCGGCACCTTTCCATCGATCCGCTTGCTCATGACCGGCATGGACGGAGAATTGGAACTGCGGCGGACTATCTGGTTTGCTCCCGGAACCGGCATCGTGCGGGAAGAGAAAGCCCGCTATCGTAAAGGTCAGCTCATCTTCAGGGAGACCCAGGCGCTCGAGAAAACGAGCATCAAGGGTCGAAAGCCCTGATCGTAGCGAGTGGCGCGGCACCTGCCGAATCCCGTCACGAAAAAACGCGATCCCTTGCGGGGACCGCGCTTTGCGATGGAGCGCACCGACGCTGCTTTCAGCGGCGACGGCGGAAAGCAAATCCCACAGTCCCGATCAGGCCGAGCAATGCCGAAGTCGGCTCAGGAACCGTGTTCCAGCTGACCGAATACAACCCGGCACCATCTCCGCCGCCTTGCAACGTAACAAGAAAGGCCTGAGGGGTGAATAAATCCTTCTGCACGACAAAGTTCTCACCAGCGGATAGACCGACAAAATCAAAATCCACATTCAGCGGCTGCAAACCATTGAAGGTGATTTTAATGGCTTCATTCTGATCAAAACTCAGGGATGGACCTCCGAATCCATTGTCGTTTTGATAGGCCGAGTTGACCACGATCGACGTGCCAACCGCAGCTTCAAAAACCAGTTCTCCGTAACCGGGAACCAATACCGACACAGGATTGAGTGAAAGCTCGGAACCGCCGTAACCGACGGCATCGAGCGTAAATGCACTTGCTAGAGCTGGCATGCCAGCAGCAAGCACCGCAATCAACGGGATCTTCATTTTCATGGGGGGTGGGGGGAAATACCACGTCGGGAGACATGGACTCCCTGAGGTATATGAAGATTCCACCGGAGCTCAAGCTAATAAAACTCACTCATAATTAATAAGTTACAAATATTTAAATTCAAGATGCTTTGATTAAAACATCACCTAAACCGATTTGACCAAATGCATCGTGATATCTCATCAACCGGTGCAAATCGCCTCCAACACTTTCACCGCCTGCCACGCCGCCTCCACGTCGTGAACGCGGAACATCTGCGCCCCGCGGTGCATCGCCGCGCTGATGCAGGCGACGGTTCCCGCGTCCCGGCTCGCGGGATTTGGCAGTCCGAGGACGTCGCCGATGACCGATTTCCGCGACACCGGCACCAGCACAGGCCTCCCGAACTGCTGCAAGCGCCCAAGCCTGCGGAATACAGTGAGATTGTCCTCGCGCTGCTTTGCGAAATCGATGCCTGGGTCGAGAATGATCGATTCCAAGTCCAGTCCCACCGCCCGGGCCATCTCTAACTTTTCCTGAAAGAACCGCTCCATCGCCCCCATTACGTCGCGCCACTGCTGATGGAAATGCGGGATCTTCGGCTCTCCCACACTGTGCATGATCAGCAAGGCCGCGCCATGAGCCGCGCAAGCCCGGGCATTCCGGTCCTCCGGCAACGCACCCATGTCGTTGACCAATTCCACTTTTCCCGACTCCAAGACGCCCTCGACCACTTCCGGCCGCCAAGTGTTCGCCGACAGCACTGGAGGCCAGATTTGCGCAGCATCGCGCGGTTCAGCGTGCTGGCACATTTGATCCCAGCGCTCCAAAAACCCCCGAAAGCGCCGTAACTCCTCCTCCACCGGCACCGCCGCCCGGTTCGTGCGCGCGCTTTCCGCCCCCACATCGATCACATCCGCTCCGGCCGCCACTTGCTCGTGCGCCTGTTGAATCGCCTTGTCAAAATCCAAGGTCCCGTCTCCGGAAAACGAATCGTCATTCACATTCACGATCCCCATGACCAGCGGACGCCGGGGAAACTCAATCACCCGCTCAGGAAGCCTCAATCGCATGCGCCGACTCTTCCCTTAAACCGGAAAACTGAAAACTAGAAACTCATCCCGCTTGCCCCCCGGCGCTCTGTATCTACCCTCCACCCATGTCATCCACCTTCGGCCACGTTTTTCGTATCCATACTTTCGGCGAGTCACACGGTGGCGGCGTCGGCGTAGTGATCGATGGATGCCCGCCGCGCATCCCCATTTCGCTGGAGCAAATCCAGCACGAGCTCGACCGCCGCCGCCCGGGGCAATCCGAAATTGTCACCCCGCGCAAGGAAGCCGACACCGCGGAAATCCTCTCCGGCCTGCAAGACGGCGTCACCCTCGGCTCGCCCATCGCCATCCTCGTCCGCAACACCGACCAACGGCCCGGTGCCTACGATGAAATGGCCGCAAAATACCGCCCCAGCCACGCCGACTACACTTACGACGCGAAATACGGCATTCGCTCAGCCTCCGGTGGTGGCCGCGCCTCCGCCCGTGAAACCATCGGCCGCGTCGCCGCCGCCGCCGTCGCGAAGCAGGTCCTCGACACCATCCACCCCGGCATCGAAATCCTCGCTTGGGTGAAATCCATCCAAGAACTCAACGCCGACGTCGATCCGGAAACGATCACCGCCGACACCATCGAGTCCAATATCGTCCGTACTGGCGACCCCGCGATGGTGGACCCCATGATCGAACGCATCAAGGCCATCCGCGCCGATGGGAACTCCGTCGGCGGCGTGATCGAGTGCGTGATCCGGAATTGCCCTCCGGGCCTCGGCGAGCCGATTTTCGACAAGCTCGAAGCCGAACTCGGCAAAGCCATGCTCTCCATCCCCGCGACCAAGGGCTTCGAAATCGGCTCCGGATTCGCAGGCACCCTGCTTACCGGACGTGAGCACAACGACGCGTTTCGCATGATCGACGGCAAGGTGCGCACCACCAGCAACCGCTCCGGTGGCGTCCAGGGCGGCATTTCCAACGGCGAATCCATCCTCTTCCGCGTCGCCTTCAAGCCCACCGCCACCATCATGAGCAATCAGGAAACGGTGACTTCGGGGGGAGAAAACACCGAACTCCAAGGTCGCGGCCGCCACGACGCCTGCGTCCTCCCGCGCGCGGTGCCCATCGTCGAAGCCATGGCCACACTGGTCCTAACTGACCACCTGCTCCGCCAACGTGCCCTAAACCTCTGAGCTTTCAGCATTTCAGTTCTCAGCGTTTCAGCGTTTACCCCAAGTGTCTCCCGACTCCATCCCACAAATCAGCCTCGGCACCGCCGCACTCGTGATCTTCGCGGTCTGCGCCGGATTCGTGCTGCTGCGCGGGATGACGCGGATGATCGTTGGTACCCTCGTTCTCAGTCTCAGCGCGTGGCTCGGTTTCCGCGTCTGGCAGCAGGCCCCCACACTCTCGCTGGACTGGACCGGAAAATCCCTCGGCACCATCACCACCGGACTCCCACTCGGCGCCTTTCTCGTCTCCTTCGTAGGCCTGCGGAAAATCGCCAAGACCATCGCCCGCCCCTTCGGCCCGACACCCGGAGAAGAGAAGCCCCGCTCGATTATCAAGACCGCCTTCCGCCTGCTCCTCGCGCTGATTCCCACGTCGCTGATCTGGCTGATAGGTGCCACGCTCATTCACCACACCGGTTCCATCGCCGAGGTTCGCGCTTACTCGGAGAACTCCATCGGCATTCCCGAGACCACTCCCGACGCGTTCATCCAGCGTCTCAAGACCTCCATCGAGGCCGCGCTGCCCGAGGAATGGCTCAAGCTGCTCGATCCGCTCACCGAACCCTCGCGTCTCACGCTTGCTAAGCTCATCAGCGCTCAAGCCGATTCACCACTCAAGCCGATCATCAACCCACAAACCGGCAAGCCCATCCCGCGGGCCGTCATCGTCGCCGACCCGGAACTTCAAAACCTTGCCCGCGAGGGAAATTTCGGCACACTCCTGCGCCACCCCCTACTCACCAAAGCCCTCGCCGATCCCAAGATTCAAAAGCTCCTGCGCGATTTCAATTTCTAAGCCGGCCTTCATTTCAGTTTCCAGCATCTATCCAAAAAATGTCCTATCTCGTCACCATCGGCCTCGAAGTCCACTGCCAGGTCAACACCCAGACCAAGATGTTCTGCGCCTGCCGCACCTCCTTTGGTGACACGCCGAATACCCATACCTGCCCCGTCTGCCTCGGCCTCCCGGGCGCGCTGCCTGTGCTCAACCGCGAAGCCATCGAGAAGACCCTCCTCACCGGGCTGATGATCGGCTGCGGCTCTCCGGAATTCTCCAAGTGGGACCGGAAAAACTATTTCTACCCGGACATGCCGAAGAACTATCAAACCACCCAGATGGATCTCCCCCTCTGCATCGGTGGCGGCGTTCCCCTCTACGAACATTGTTACCCGACTGATGTCCGCAAAGCCATCGTCAACCCCGACAAGAT
>JAYWDF010000509.1:0-14116 GCA_043779985.1 Akkermansiaceae bacterium
GCGATCCATGGTCCGGTGGTGTTGCTACGCTCAACCATCGGCCACGGGATTACCCTGAAAAGTCCCTCCCCATTGCGGTCTAACCCAATCCACCCATGCCATATCCATTCATCCCAGCCGGAGAACTCCTCGGACCCGAATGCCAGGTTCGAACCGTCGTCCTCGCCGCCGACCCTTATCTGCCGAGTGGAGCATATACCTTCCTCGATACATACTGCACCGACAATACTTGCGACTGCCGGAAAACCATCATTCAGATTTTTCATGAGAAAAAACTCGTATCCATCGTCAGCTTCGGTTGGGAGAGCCCGAAATTTTACCTCCGCTGGCTGCATTCCACACAAGATCATGAACTGGCAGAAGAGATGAGTGGCGTGAGCATCGACTTATCGAGTCCAGACATCGTTTCCAGGCAAGGCATTCTTCTATTGGTCAACCACCTGATGGATAAAAATTGGATTTCCAGGATTAAAGAGAACTACAGGCTCATCAGAAAAACCACTAAACCAGACAACATCATCCAGATGCCTCTCAAAATCTCCCGTAACGCTCCCTGTCCCTGTGGCGGCGGGAAAAAATACAAAAATTGCTGTTTGTGAATTACCTTCCTGCACATCCGCAATACAGACGCGAGTCACGACCCATTCTAAATTCAAAATCACAGCCCTCTCATAGCCTCTCCAGAGCGGGCTGGCAGGCTTGAGCTCTCGTCGGATTTGAGTCGTTTTGACGGTTTGTGATTTTTGAATTTTGAGGATTCTCGTGATAGATCTAGGCCGGAATTCCACATGCTTTCCTGTAGTGTTCGCGTAGTTTCACAACCTTTACTTTATCCCACCGCAGTCCGTGCAGGATGGTGAACCGGCGGCTGAAACTGTGCGGCCAGTTGGATGGCTGACCATGATGGCGCAGCGGGAGGTACAGCAACAGCGCCGCCCCGAGCTGCCAGCGAATGGCGTGTTTGCTGTTCCCGAGGAAGTCCGAGATGCGCGGGGTTTGTTTGATCTGCTTGAAGAATACTTCAATGCCCCAGCGGCTTTTGGAGAGCGCTCCCACTCTGCTGGCGGCCCATGCGGTGTTGTTCGTAATGAAGACCGTGGCGGTTTGCTTGCCGTCGAGTTCGACGAGCATTTCCACCCGCCGGAAGGTGTCGGGGTATTGGTCTCAGCTTTTGGCGGGCTTTTTGAGGAGCCTCTTTTTGACGGTGTCGGCCATGTTGTCTTACTCCCGTGTGAGCCAGTGGACGCCGCGCCGGTTGAGGGCGGAGAGGTGGAGGAAATTGATGTAGGCCTTGTCAAATAAGGCGGCTTCGCCTTCCTGAAGGTTGGCGCAGAGTTGCTGGGCGCGGGTGTCGTCGTGGTGGCTGGCTTCCTCGATGAGGGCGCAGGCGGGTAGGAGGGCTTGCAAGTCGAGACGAAGATGCAGCTTTGCGGCGACGGTGTTTCACCCAGCTCATGCAGTTGGCGATGAGCGCGATGGTGCTGGAGTCGATGGCGCTAAACGCCTTTTTGAAACGCTTGGGAAGTCCTTTGCTGCGGTTGCCGAAATGGGCGGTGTTGTTCTGGAAGTGCTTGAGGACTTCCCAGCAGAGCTCCTCCATCATGTCGCAGTCGCGGATTTTGTTAGCATGGGAGACGGTGTTTTTGGCGGGAGGAGAGACACCTCGGATGGTGGCAAGTTGAGCGTCGTGATGGGTCAGCCCGTCACAGACGTCGTTGAGACCGATGGCATGGGTGAGCTGGGCGTAGAGCAGGGCCACGACGTGACTCCACGGGCTGAAGGTGCGCGCTTGGCTGATTGTTTGTTTTTCATCAAGGTTGATCCTGAGTGGGATCAGCCGCCAGCCAATCTAATCATTTTACCGTGGGACGGCTGTGATAGAGATTTGTGGGTGAGGTGGTGGGTGGGTCGGATGACGGTGGCTAGGGCTGGCATAGGCCGGGCACACTCCTTTCTGTATTCCAATGTGCGATGAAAGTGTGGAGCCTTCGGCGCTGCTTCTTTCTCATTTCATTGGCCCACGACATGAGTGCTATGGTTCCTCATAGCCAGCGGCTTTTCGAGGAGAGTGTCGCACGCCAGTATTCGCTACGACTGAGTGATTCGGCTGATCGCGCGGGGTCTAGCGGGCGAGGGATTGGAGGAGTTGGCGGGCCTCGGGGAAATCTGGGCGGAGTTGCAGAGCTTGTGCTGCAGCGGCGATGGCTTCCTGGTTTTGGCCGAGGCGGGCGTGGATGGTGGCGCGGGCGTAGGGGATGGCGGCGTCGTTAGGATCGGCGGATTCGCCGTGGCGCAGGGCGGCAATCGCGGCCTGGGGCTGGTTCATGCCGCTACGGGCGAGGCCGAGGTTATACCACGCGCGGGCGTAGTTGGGAGCGAGCTGAACGGTTTTTTCCAAGGCGGTGGCGGCTTCTGCGGTGGAGCCAAGTTCACTCAAGGCCAGGGCGAGCTTGTAGTGATACTCCGGATTCTCGGGGTCCAGGCGGATGGCATCCTGCAACGCTTTTACCGAGCCGGCGGAGTCACCGGTGGTGCTGAGGAGGATCGCGAGGTCATGGTGGAAGGGCGGGGAGTTAGGGTCCCAGGCGATGGCCTTGCGCAGTTGGCGAATGGCTCCGACCGGGTCGCCACGGCGCATGGTGAACTGGCTGAGCTGCATGCGTCCTGTGGGCTGGTCTGCGTTGAGGTCGAGCATGTGAATCAACTCGCTGCCGGCGCGGGTGGTGAGATCGAGGTCTTCGCAGAGTGCCCAGGCGGCAGCGACACGCACCGAGCGGGCGGGGTCGTCTAGCAGTGGCTGGAGGGCGCTGCGGATGCTTGCGTTGTGTTCTCTATCGACAGTTCCGAGGGCGCGCACAGCGGCTTCGCGGACGAGCGGATTCTCGTGGGTGAGCTGGCCTCGCAGTGCCTGGGCGGCGGCGGGATCGTTCACCCAGCGTTCCAAGAGGTGGCAGGCGCTGGCTTTCCATGCGGGGACTTCGTCGCTGGCGAGGAGCTTGATGAGGCCCTCGCGAGCGGCGGGGTCTCCGCGGCGGGCGCTGCCGATGAGCAGGGCGCGGGTGCGTGAGGGGCGGTCGGGTTTCTCGCCATAGAATTTTGTGTTAGCTGCGACGGCCCAGTCGGCATCCTTGTCGGTGTGGCAGCGGTTACAGGCGTTAGGGACGCCGAGTTCCTTCGTGAGCTTGGGATCGGGAATGCTGAAGCTGTGATCATGTCGCGGGTGGCGCTGCATGTAGGTAGTGACGGGCATGTGGCAGGAGATGCACTGGTTGCCGGTGCTCTCTGCGCCGTGGTGGCTGTGGGCCACGGGGTTGATCACGGGAGCTGTTGGGAAATCCGCACGGGGTGCGGTGTGGCAGTTCATGCAGAGTTGATTGCCCTTGACGATGTTCTTGGCGGAGTGGGGGTCGTGGCAATCCGCACAGCGGACGCCGGCGTGGTGCATGCGGCTGGAGAGGAAGGAGGTGAATTCGTAGTCCTCGTCCCGGACCTGGCCATCGGGGTGATAGGTATCAGTGTCGTCGGTAACGGTGAGGCTGAAATGGTCGTAGAAGGATTCGCCGGGAATGAGATCGCCGGAGATTTCCGCGCGGCGGGCATGGCAGGCGGCGCAGGTTTCCATGGTCTGGTCGCGGGTGAACTTCGGAAGCGTGGGGTCCTTGGCGTGGTCGAGCGGGGGCTTTTTCTGCCACTCGACATGGTTCTTGAGCGGGCCGTGGCAGGATTCGCAGCCTACGCTCATTTCGGCCATGGAGGTGTGGTAGCTGTTGGTCTGGGGTTCGTAATTTTTCCGCAGGCGGGTGTTGTGGCAGGCGGCGCACATGGCGTTCCAGTTCATGCCCTGGCCTGTCCAGTGACCCCAGTCTCCAGGGACGCGCTCTTCATTTCCGTAAACGTTGAACCACTCGTTGTTGGCGGGATCGATGGCGGTGTCGTATGCCTGCAAGCGTCCGCCTGGGGCGGGGATGAGGAACTGTCGCAGTGGATTGTTGCCGATGACCCGGGTGACCGGGTAGACGTGGCGCTGTTGGTCGAGGCCGCGGGTGAGGATTTTCGCGAGGCCGTCCGCATCGATAAAGGCTTCCGAGGTTTCCTTGCCGTGAACGAGGGTTTGTTTGGGCGCGAACGATTTGTCATCCTTGTCCTTGTCGAGCAGGCGCTCGGCGAGGCCGTGGTTGGAGGTTTGCCATTTTTCATAGGCAGCGCGGTGGCACTCGCGGCAAGTCTGTGAACCGGCGTACCCTGCATGCACCTTGTCTTCGGGAGCGAGAATGTCCGTCTCTGCGGCTTGGGCGACGACGGGAGTGGGCAGGGGTGGGCGGGAGGGGAAATGCCTGTAGGCGAGAATGGCGGCGGCGAGCGCCAGAGTGGCGAGGACGAGGCGGGTAACGGGCTTTTTAAGAATACTCACGGAGGTGTAGGCGGCGAGTGATTGAATCGACGGTTGCCTTCAAGGTCAATCCGGGATGCTGAGCGGAAATCCTGGCAGGCGCACTATCACCCTTAGGGATGGGGATGGTTAGACCAAAATGCCCGCCACGGCGTCGCGCACTTGGCGGGCGACTTCATCGAGGGTGCCTCCGCTGTGGATCACCCGCACAAAGCGTTCGTGGCTGAGGGAGAGGAAGATTTTCCGGCAGCGTTCGAGGTTTTCGCGCTTTTCAAACTCGTTTGCGGTGTCGCCGCGGGCGCCGATGCGCTCGAGCGCGGCATCCACATCGAGGTCCATGATCAAGAGCAAGTCCGGAACCGGGGCGAACGCTTCATTTTTGCGCCGGATCTCTGCGGGGTCGAAACCGCGGGCCCCTTGATAGGCCATGGTGGAGAAATAGTAGCGATCCAGGATAACGACTTTACCCGCGGCCAGCGACGGCGCGATGAGTTCGTCGACGTGTTGTCGGCGGTCATTGAGGAAATACTCTAGCTCGTCCTCGGGCGAAAGACGGCCGGTGGCGGCCGATTCGCGGAGTTTTTTCCCCCAGGGGCCGGCGGTCGGTTCGCGACTGAGAACCACCTCGCGGCCTTGCGAAGTGAACCACTCGCCGAGGCGCTGTGCTTGGGTTGATTTACCGGTGCCATCGATTCCCTCGATGACGATGAAGAGTCCGTCGGGCATGGAGTTAGATGTATCTGGATTTGAGGTGGGCGAGATAGTCGGCGGTCGAGGGCGTGTGACCGGTAGCTTGGCGGATGAGTTCAGCGGGATCGAGTGTGGCACCGTGGGCATGGACGGACGAGCGCAACCAGCCGAGGAGCGGCAGGTAGTCAGCGCGATCGATGGCGGCGGCGACGGAGGGATCTTTGCGGGCGGCGGCGAAGAGTTGGGCGGAGTTGATATTTCCCAGCGTGTAGGTGGCGAAGTAGCCGAGTCCGCCCATGGACCAATGGATGTCTTGCAAACAGCCGTGGCGGTCGTCTTTCGGGGCGAAGCCAAAGAGTTCGCGGAATCCGTCATTCCACGCGGCGGGGACATCCGCGACGGCCAAGGTGCCGTTGACCATACGCCGCTCCAGCTCGAAGCGAAGGAGGATGTGCAGATCATAGGTGGCCTCATCCGCTTCCACGCGGATCGGCGAGAATTCGGCGCGCCAGAGGTAGCGGAGAAATTTCTCCAACGGAAATCCGGCCAGCTGGGGGAAGCATTCCCGGGCGGCGGGATACCATTTTTCCCAAAAGGTGCGGGATCTGCCGACGTGGTTTTCCCAGAGCCGGGATTGGGATTCGTGAATTCCAAGCGAAACGGCGCTGCCGGAGGGGAAGCCGAAATCGTCTGCGGGTAGGCCTTGTTCGTAGAGTCCGTGCCCTGCTTCGTGCAGCACGCCGAAGAGGGATGACGTGAAATCCGACTCCTCGTAACGAGTGGTTAGCCGGACGTCACGCGGGCCGAGCGTGGTGCAGAAGGGATGGGTGGTGGTATCGATCCGGCCAGCTAGGAAATCGAAGCCGATCGATTCTGCAATTTGGGCGTTGAATCGTTGCTGGGCGGCGACCGGATAGGGTCCGTCCGGCAGGGAGGGGGCGTGAGAGGCGGAATTTTCCACCGCGCGGGCGGCGATGTCCCTGACGGCGGGGCGCATCGCATCGAACAAACTGGCAACGGCAGCGGTGCTGGTGCTGCGTTCGAAGCCATCGAGCAGAGCGTCGTAGGGTTCTCCCGGATAGCCCCAGAGTTCGGCCTTTTCGCGGGCGATTTCTAGCAGAGTGGTGAGATGGGGGGCGAAACTGGGGAAATCCGAGCGCTCGCGGGCATCGGCCCAGGCATGCTTGGCGAGGGAGCTTGCCACGGAGTCCCGGGCGACGAGCTCGACGGGGAGCTTCGTAGCGCGGTCGAATTCGCGGCGGAGTTCCCGCAGGTTTGCGGTGAGGGTGGGGTTGTTCCCGGGATTTTCGGCTTCGGCGGAGGCAAGGTCATTTTCCCAAGCCTTGGAAGTGGCGAGTTCATGGGCGCGGGAGGACAGCCATGCGAGTTGGTTCGCCCGGTAATTCGCGGCGGCAGGCGGTAGATAAGTTTCCTGATCCCAGCCAATGATCGATGCAGAGGATTGAATCACCGCGTGCTCGCGGACTTTTTCGAAGATGGACATGGGGGATTTCTGCATGAATCCCAAGCGCCCGCAAAGGCGGAAAATTTCAAAACTCCCACGTCAGCGCGAGAAGCGGCGGCGCACGTCATCGGGCACGTTGTTGGAGGCGACCCATTGTTTCACGGCGGCGGCATCATGCTGGGCCCACTCGCCGAGCATGCGGTTGAAGAGGCGGCGTTGTTGGTCAGGGTTGGAGACCCCTTGAATCCAGACGGCGGACTGTTCGGGCGCGCGGGTGTTGCAGCTCCAGACGAATTCTTCCACCACGTTGTCGTAGTTCGGCGTGCCAGCCAGCTTGCTAACCCATTGGGCGGTGCCGGTAATGTCCTCGCGGGACATGATAGGGATGACACCTCGCGCCGCTTCAGCCCGGGCTTCCGGCTTGAGTGTGCCCACCCAGCCCGCTGCGGCGGCGGGGTCCAATTTCGCCATGGCATCGGCCACGTTGCGGGCGGCACGATTTTGAAGGTCTCCCTGATCCATCGATGCGACCCAGGCAGCGGCTTTGGTGACGTCTTTGTCGATCAGACGGTTAGCAATGGCTGCGACGAAGCCACCGCGGAGCTGCTCGTCGCCAATCGATGCGGGAAATGCCATGGCGGCGTCGACGCCTTGTAAGAAGAGCGCATGGGTGATGGCATCCACGGCTTCGGCGCGCTCGCGGCTCTGTGGCATGGTTTGTGCGAGGCGGGAGGCCGTGGCCACATCGTTTCCGGCGATGCCGCGGATGACGGCTGCGAGGTAGGGGTTAGGGCCATCCCCTTCGTGGTGATCCAGCGCCCAGCGCTCGGCTCCTGCGGCATCGTTGCCGGCCCAGGTTGATAGAATGGCGGCGCTCCCTGCTTTTGCATTCGGGTGCTGGCCGACGTAGTCGAGAGCGGTCAGCGGATCGGCCTTGGCCCAGCCCCGAAGGATGAGGTCGTATTCGCCGCGTGAGTCGCCGAGGTGATCGAGTTCGCGAAATTGATCCGCCACGCCGGCGAATTCCGCGGGACCCAGGGTGTCGATCAAGTTCATGAGCGCGCGCTGTCGCTCGAAGGTGTCGGTGATCCGCACGATGCCAGCGAGGCGGTCTGACGGCGTTTCCCCTCCTTTTTTCGAATGCACTTGCGGGTCACTGGTCCGATTCTTGTTGGAGACCGCATCGGGATTGATAATAGCGCTGCCGTCGGCCGACTGCCGTCGCGTTGCCCGGTCGTCCCCGCTCGCTGCTTCACGAGCGCCGGGTTCGCGAAAGCTGTTGGCGATCATCGCGGCGGCGAGGCCCACGGAAAACACAGCCCCGTGGGTGAAAATGAGATTGGAGCGGGTCATGGTGAGTTAGGGGCAGGACTACGGTCCGCGTGCCGCAGAACTGTCATTTTTCTGCGGAAACCGTGATCAGGTGGCTGACCGCTTGTCTGGCGTCGAGGACCGCTTGCTCGAGCGGCGCACGGGTTTTTTCGGTGAGTGCGAAGGTGGCTTCGAGATCGGCGGCACCTTCGGGACCATGGACCAGCGTTTTGATCTGGCGGGTTTCATACTCCTGCTTATTGGAGACGGCGTCCCAGATTTTTTTAAAAGCGGGCACCAGCGGGTTGTTGTCGAAGTCCTTGGCGAGGTTGATGCCATCGCCTAACTGTTTGGCGGTATAGCGCCGGGATTGCCCGCCCCAAGTGACCGTGTAGCCGGAGGCTTTCGGCGAGGTGATGCGGAACATGAAGCGGTTCAACTCGTCGTCGAACGGCACCAGCGCGAGGCCGGCGCGGATCGAGTCGTCTTGGTCGGTGGCACCGGGCCCGGGACAGAAGGGGAGGCGAGTACTGCTGAGGGTGATCTTGCCGCCCTCGCTGGAGAGGACCGTGTGGCCATCCGCGGCGGTGGCCTTGCCGGTGGCGTCATCGTAAGTCACCGAGCCGAGACCTCCGGTCACGCCCATGCCTTTGAGAAAGCCATAGGTCATGATCACTTGGCCGGCCCAGGCGGGATGGACGCCGTCCTTGCCGGAGACTTTGAAGTCGGGGCCGTAATGGGTCTTTGCCGCGTGGTCGGCTAACAACATCGGCCGGTAAAGGTCGGCGAAGCCGGTCTTCTTGGCCTTGGCGAGTTCCACGTCGATGTTGCGAAAGCGCGAGAGGGCGAGATTGAGATCCTGTTGGGTTCCTTGGGCCGATTTCACCCAATGGGGAACGGAGTCGATGATACCCGATGATCCGAGGACCACGCGGCAGCCGGCAGCCTGAAACGCGTCGATCACGGCACTTTGGTTGTTCTTGAATTCCGCAGCGATCACGTCGTCATAGGGGACGTAGTGGAAATCATTCATGCCATAACAGGTGGTGGCGATGGTGGGCTTGAAGCGGAGCACGTCGTTTTGCATGCGCTTGAGAAATCCAGCGGCCTGTTCACCACCCCAACCGTATTGGCGGCAGGTGATTTCCAACTCAGGCAAGCAGGCGGTGAGGTAGGTTTCGAGCAGCGCGGAGTAGAGCTTTTGCTCGGTGATCGAGTCACCGCAGATGGCGAGGCGGTCGCCCTTTTTGAGAAGCAGTTCGGTGCTTTCCGGCGCAGGGGTGAGCACATAGCCCGCGAGCTCGGCGGGCATGGGCGGAAGCTCGAGAGCGGTGGCGGGCAGGGTGAGAGCGAAAAGCCAGGCGGAGCGGATCATGGTGGACATGAAACGATCCTGCCCGGCCTCACCTTGCAAGCCATTCGCGGCAAATGGAGCGATTTTCCTAGAGCACCAGCGCTGGATCCGCGCCGATCATGCCGACGAGGCTGGCGTGGTAGGCCGGCGAGCTGACGTGAGCGAGCGTGGTCTGCGCCGTGGCGATGCGGTCGTGGATGCGCAGCCGCTTGAGTTCGCTTTGGTAGTTCGGCTTGGTGAGGAACGTTTCCAAATAGGCGAGGTGGCGGGTCCAGAGTGCTTGGTCCACGCCGGCCTTGGCATCGAGACGCGCTTGATACCAGTCTGAGGAAATCAGGGCCTCGCGGGTGAAGAGCGCGCGGATCGCGGGGTCGGTGAGGGTTTTTCCCTCGTGCTCGCCGTAGGCCATGATGTGAAGCAGCGCTTTGAGCGGCGGGCAGGCGAGTTCGATGCTGCCGTCCTGGAAGTAGTTCAGGGCGACGCGGCGCTGGGTCTCGATGATGTTGTCGAGTCCGTCGATGAAGTCGTCGATGGACTGCAGTTCTGGCCGCAGCATGTCCGCGGTGAAGACGGTGTCAGCGGCGGAGAATATCCGGCCGAAGAAGGTGGTCACGAAGCTTTCGGTAATGCGGTAGCCGAGGCGGCTTGCTTCGATGAGTTTACCTTGGTGCTCGAAGTTTTCGATTTTTTCGAGGTAGCCGTTCTCGATGAGGTATTCCGGCTCCCGCTCGGGAATGAACATGCGCGACCAGACCTCAGGGACGAGCAGGCTGATGTCGTGGTCAACGCGATATTTCCGCCCGATGTGGCCCGCGGCACTGGTGAAGCCGTGGTAGTTCGTGAGCAGGAATGAAACGAGCGCGGCGTTTACGTCATGGATCGGCAGGATCGCGTTGAACGGACCTTTCGTTAGTGCTCCCTCACTGCCTGCGCCCGTGGTGGAAGGGCTTTTACCCGTGAGCGAGGCAATGAAATCCATGAACAACTCGGGTAATTCCTGATAATGGATCGGGTTATACACCGCGAGTGCGCGGATGCCGGCGGCCTCGTCCGGCGGGTTGTTCCGGCGTCCGGCGAGCACCGAGTTCACCGGCATCGGGACTGCGGCGTCGAGCGGCAGGCGGCGGTAGAACCGTGCGCCGAGCCCTGCCAGATAGATCGAGCGCGGGTCTTCGAGGTCCGGGCGATTCTGCAGGTAGCGCGGGTTCTTGGTTGGCTTTCCCTCGACGATCCGCGGTAAGTGCGAGCTGACGACGTAGTCGGGAATTCCAGCGGCGACGAAGGCACTGAGGGTCTTGCGTAGCGGCGGGGTGAATTGCTCGAAGCGGATGGCGTCCTTTTCCATCGCCCCGGCGTCGGCGCGGGAGATCGGCTCGTAGTTTGAAAAGAACAGGCCGCCCTGGCTGAAATCGATTTCCGTTCGCTTGTCATAGCCGCGGATGATGGCGTCGTCGGGACGTTGGAAGAGCCTGTATTCGCAGTTCTTGACGAACTTGAGCGACGGGTTTTTCACATCGGGATGGAGTCCGGCGACTGCGTCGCGGGGGACGACCATGGAGGCGCTGATGTCGTCCTCGGTCTGGATCTTCTTCGCCGGAGCGAAATCCTTGCGGATGCTGAAGGTGCGCCAGGTGCCGTCCTCGGTGAAGCCGACGCGGAGGTATTGGGTGACGAGCCGCTGGCGTCGATAGATAAGCTGGCGGCCGGGTGCGCCGTTGATGAGATCGACGGTGAAGCGCTTGCGCCAATCCTCGCCCCAGGACTCTTTGTGGAATCGCTTGATGATGAAAACCAGATCGCGCACGGAACGGCCGATGGTGCCGAGCCAGTTGTTATATTCCTCGGTGTAGGCAGCATTCTGGGTGAGTAGGCGGACGACGGAACCCAGTGAGCGCTCGTGGCTGAGCAGCGGGCGGCCGGCCTTGCCGGGGTCGCGTGGATTCTGATAGCGGTTCGAGAAGTCGCGATTGATGATTCCCCACGCGAGATCGAGGTCCTTTTTCAAATTATGGACCAAGACCGCGGCGGTGATCATCGCGTCGGATAGAGACTTGGAGATTTCTGATTTGCCGCCGCCCGAGACGGTGCAGGGCTTGTGGCAGAAGGTGCCTTCCGCGGTGGTGCCGATAAGGCGCCAGCGTTGGCCGGCGGTGGGCTTTACCATCTCGATCTTGTACCCGGAGGGCAGGACGTAGGTAATTCCGGGCTGGAGTGAGATCTTCTGTGCTCCGTTGTCGTTGGTCCAGGTCACGGCCTGGCTGTGCAGGTCGATGTGGACATCCTCGGGCACGTAGAGGATATCGGAAAACTGTTTGTCGATGCCGTAGCCCTCGGGCTGGAGGTTGAAAATTTCCCCGTAGCGGCTCGTGAAGCCGGAGAACTTATGGTCCACCGGACGCGAGTAATCGCTGAGCGAGAAGTCCTCTCCCAGATCGAAGCTCGGAAATGCGATCGCCCCGCCCGCGTGCTCCTCCTCGGCATTGCCGAAGAGGTTGGCGGCGTAGCTGAGTTGGGTCTTTACCTCCTTCTTGCAGTAGCCGTAGTAGTTGTCCGCGATGATGGTGACGATAATCCCGCGCTTGTCGCGGCAAGTGATCTTGAAGGCACCGCCGTCGTTGTAGAGTTCGTCGGGGGAGGTCCAGCACATGCCTTCGCGCTTCTGGCGCTCGGTCGCGTCGGCGATGTTAGGAAGGCCGAGATCCTTTTTATTGGTGGTCACCAAGTGCGGCGCGAGGATCACGCAACCGGTGTGGCCGGACCAGCCCTCCGCATCGAGGCGGGCGTCGTTGTCCGGCAGGAAGGGATCGCCGGCGTTGCCGAAAATACTTTCGACGAAGTCCAGGTTGCTGACCAGATTGCCCGGCGCGAAAAAACGGGTTTCCATGGATTTCTCCGAAGAGACACCCGGGACTTCGGGCGTGACCACCGGCCGCAGCAAGAGTGAGACGAACACCTTTGCCGGCTCCTTACTGGTGCCGGTGAAGGGCAGCGTCATGATGTCCTGAGGCGGGGCGAGAGCGTGTTTTAACAGCCGTGCGAACACGCCTTTGGGCACCGCCTTCTTGTCGGCGGGGATCGGCAACCCACCCTCGGCTACGTGGAAAACGCCCTCAGTCGTCCGGCGGTCGCTTGCCGGATTGTGGCAAACTCCCTGGTGCACCCGGTAGGAACTCAAAATCGAGGATTTGAACTCATCTTTGTCCGGCGGCAGCGAGAGCATCCGGGCGATGCCGTGCCGTTCCATGATCAGCGGACTGGACGGGAGCAAATGCATGGCATCCGGGAAAACCTCTGCCACGATTTCACTTCCGAGATAGTCGCGAAGGAAGGCATCGATCGAAGCATCCGCCGGGCAAAGGTAATCCGCGAGCAGACGGGTTTTTTCCTGAAAACTTGCGATTAGCGAGCGGCCGAGATCGAGAAACGGGTAGTCCGCCTCATCGCCCACGATCGGGTAGCCCCGTGCCGCCAGCTTCAGGTTGACGAATTCCCGCAAGCGGTTTTCCTCCGCAGGGGAAGCGATGGCAGGGCCGTTTTCGGTGAAGCCGATTTTATCTTTGAGGTTGGGCATGGTGGAGCGTGGGCGCGACTTGGGTTCGGCGGGACCATAAGCAAGCTTCGGGCCAGATCGGAAGCAGGACTTGCTTGTTTTTCCCGAATTCCGACTCCCTAGCCGCGATCCCGGCTCAAGCGGGTCCGGCAGACTCTAGGGAATCACGCGGGCACGGTGATCATCCAGCCCAGGCCGAAGCGGTCGGTGAGCATGCCGAAGCAGGGGGACCAGAAGGTTTTCGCGATCGGCATGCGGACCTCGCCGGCTTCGGACAGTGCGGCGAAAACCCGGTGGGCCTCGTCCGCATCCGGCAGGGTGAGTGAGAGCGCGAAGCCTTGGAAGCAGGAGTCGCCGTCGCAGCCGTCGGAGGCCATGATGATGGATCCACTGAGGTGGAAGCTCGCGTGCATGACCTTGTCCTCCCAACCGGGCGCGAGCATTCCAGGTGACATCGGCTCTGGGCTTTCCCTGTAGCGCATCAGCATGTCAAGCTCGGCTCCGAGGGTGGAGCGGTAGAACTCCAGGGCTTCCTCGCAGCGGCCGCCGAAGAACAGATAGGGTGAGATCGGTTGGGTGTTCATGGAGATGTTTAGTTAGGTTTCCTCACTGCTTCGGCCAGGTTGTTCAGGCCCTTTTCAAACGGGTCACCAATCATTTTTTCGCAGTCGACGAACAGGCCGAAGGCTTTGCCGGCAAAGCCATTGGCACCGAACATGCTCCAAGTCACGAGCGTCTGATCGCCCACAGGCTTGAAGGTAAACTCGGAAGTACTGATTCCGGCCATGGGTTTCTTGAACTCCATTTTAAACCGAAGGAGTTCAGACGGGCGGCACTCGATGTTGGTCATGGTCCCTTCGCCCACGTCGTTGTTTCCCGCCCAACTGTAGGCAGCCCCTAGCCCGGATGCAGGGCCGGTGAAGGTGATCTTCGATTGGGGATCGATTTTCGCCCATGGGTTCCAAGTTTGGAATTTGTGAAGATCACTCACTTGCTCGAAGAGGGCGGCGGGAGGCGCGGCGATCGTCAAGCTGCGGCTGTAGCGGAAGTCGGCCGGGCGCAGGGCGATGATGATTACGAGAATGACGAGCGCTATGGCGAGTGCGACGAGAATTCTGGAAATCATGGTCGTTGAGGGATGATATTATCGGGATTTACCCTACGGAGTCATAGAGTGCTCTAATATTCTATCTCCCAAGGGGCAGGGAGTCGATCATTTTGAATGTTGAGATGAGGTAGGCAGAGGATAGGGGGGAGACGGGCCGCGCAAATCTTTTTCTGTAAAAGTGACTTCTGACTGTGGCTGAGAGGTGGTTTGGTGGGTTCGGTTTAGGTGTGATTAGGAGAGTGTGAGGT
>JAYWDF010000510.1:0-5262 GCA_043779985.1 Akkermansiaceae bacterium
CGTGATCTCTGCCATGCCAGTGATCGACTCTATCAGCGGCATGCCGATCTCGATCGCAGGCGTGGGTGTCCGCGAGAAATTGTTCGAAGTGCTGATGAAAGACCTCGCTGGCGTGCCTCCGGAAACCGCCGTCGCCGCGTCGCTTGCAGGCTTCGCGTGCAATGTGTTGTGGGCCGGATTGGGCGCATTGTTTTTCCTAAAGAAACGCGACCGCGTCAGCGTGGCTGAGCTGGAGGCGGGCAAGGCGGGGTGAGTTAGCTCGGGGAATTTGTTGGTTTGCCCGGCGAAATCCGTGTAGGCGTCGACCTAGCTAACAAACCTCGTGAAAAAATCTTCCACTCTCCTGCTCCTCGGCCTGTGCGCCGCCGGCCTGCTATCCGGCTTTGCGGCTCGGCGGCTCACCTGGCAGCAGGTAAGTTTGCCGGCGAGCCACGGCACGGCGGGCAAACCGGCGAAAACACCACCCGCTGTCGCGCCCGCCAACAGCACCCCGCCGGTCAACGTGGCAATCCCGCGAGTGCGATCCACCGATACTTTGGAGACGCTGGCCGCTTTGGACGACGGCACGCTCTACCGACGCCTCGCACATTGGCTGATGGACGCCAGCGAGCAGGACATCGCCGCCTATTGGGAAAGCCACCGGGGAAAAAAGCGCGGCAACGACATCGCCGAACTCATCTTCATCCACTGGACCCGCCTCAATCCGCTGGAAGCCATCGGGGCGGTCGCCGGGAGCAAGGACGAGTCCTACGCGTGGCGGGCGTGGACCTGCCATGATCCGCAGGGCGCGCTGGCCGCCGCCGTCGCCGCCGGGCCGGAGCAGGTGAAGAACGTGGCGGCAGGAATCGGCGAGTTTCATCCGGAATGGTTGCGTGCGAACCTCGACCGGATTCCAGAATCCGCCAGAGCCGACGCTCTATCGAAACTCGCGAAATGGGAAGATAACGGGAATCCGTTGGAAACGCTGGAATTCTTGAAGAAGTACGGGTCGGGGTTGGATCTTGGCGCCCTCAAGGCATTGATTCGCAAAGATCCGTTCGCCGCGTTCGATTGGCTCAAGGAAAACCCCGGAACCCAAGGACATCAGTATGATCGGAATGGCAACCGTTACATGCCGATGGATGTCCTTTTTACGACAATGGTCGAGGAGCGCCCTGACGAGCTGGAACGCCTCGCCGCCCGGACGCCATCCGGCGAGCTGAAGCGAAAGATGGAGTCCGCGCTGTTTGGAAACCTTCTCAAGGCCGACCCGGAGGCTGCGATCCAACAGGCCGCGTCCACGGAATCTCCCCGGATCGCCGCCGAACGATTCGCGGCCGTCGGGCTGGGTTTGGTAACGACCGACCCTGAAAAGGCCATGGAAATTGCCAGGCGCTTGTTTGCCATTTACCCGGACGCGCTCGAATTCGTGGACATCATCGACTATCCCAACGGCAGCAATCATCGTTCGACCTCCATTCCGGGTGCTCAAAAATTGATGGACGCGCTGCTTGCCCATGACCCGGCCGAAGTCTTGGAAGCGTCGGTCCTGCCGGCTGATCAATCGTCAGACGTCCCGGCGAGGTTCTACCGGCTGGCGCACCAATGGGCACGACACGACCCGGCCGCCTATTCAAACTGGGTGAACCGGCAGTTCGACCCGAATATTCGGGACAGTGCGAGCGGTGTGATGATCAACCAGCTTCAAGACAAGCACCTATATGCCGAAGCGGCCCGCTGGGCGATGACCTCGGAAAAAACCAGGGCCATCAACCTGTCCAATCTCTTCCGAACCTGGAAGACGGAGAATTCCGATGAAGCGCTCAAGTGGCTTGAATCCTCGGGTCTTTCCGAGGCGGAAAAAATTAAGCTTAACGCCCCGCCGACAGCGAACCCCTGCATGTTTCAAATCGAAAAATGAAACGCTCTCCTCAAAATTTGATCGTATTTCTAGCGATGGCCGTCATCGGCTGGAATCTGACAGGCGCTCTTCCTCCCGCCGCGGTCGATGGCGATGTCGGGCCAAGGGGCAAACGTCAAATCCGTCCCCAACCCGTGTCATCCGGGCCGGATGCCGCCGTCCGGAAAAGTTTGGACGCGATTCGCGCGGCGGGTTCAGCCAAGGAACGATTGCGTGCCACCCTTGGATTTGCAGGTGACTTGCCGCCCTCGGAGTTCGCCGCCTGGCTGGACGGCGGGTGGTTCAACCTTCGCGAAGGCTTCGATCAGGCGCTTTTTACCAGGATCGTCAAGGAACGATGGTTGGAGGAAAACCCGGAGGAACTGGTTCTCTATCTTCTCAAGAAAAAATCCGAGGAAACAGGCTCCATCCTCGCGTCCTGGGCGGCACGCGAGCCTTCGCGGGTCATCCGCTTTTTCCAAGCGCACCCGGATGACGTGCTGGAACTGGACGCGTTGTGGGGAATGGCCATCACTCATCCCGGCTTGGCTCTCCAGCGCTTCCAGGAACTCGCCGCCACCGGTTTTTCCGCAAAGGCGATGCAGGAATCCGATCGCTTGATAAGGCAACTTGCCTACAAATCCCCGGCTGGGCTTGAAGCCGCGCTCGGTTCGCTGCCACCCGTCCTCAGGGCGGAGGCGGAGATCTATTTGCTGGGGATTCGGTTGTCGGCCTCGTTTCCCGAGGAGGTCCGGAAACTTTGGGAACGTCCCGGCGGATGGCGGGATCTCGGCCGCATCCGTTTCAATGTGAAGGGATTCCAGGACAAACTGTTCGACGAACTGGCACATCTTCCGCCCGCGTGGAAGGAGTCCGTTGCCGCCGACTCATATTCGCTTTTTGACGGGGAGATCTCCGGGAAACTGTTGAACGCGGATTTGGAAGGATGGGGATTCACTCCGCCGCAGGCGCAACGGTTCCGCACGTCGGCGTTGCTGTGGATGGTCGCGGAGCAACCCGAAGCGGGGCTCGAATGGATGGGCGAACTGAATTTCGATTCCGACTCCAGGCAACTGGTGATCCGCAATGCATTCTCCTCGCTCCGGGAAAACTCGGAGAAGGCCGAGGGATTGATGGCGCTGTTGGATTCGGAAGAGGATCGGCAGGCCGCCCGCAAGGCGATGGCCTTGGCCGTGGATCCGCACAGCCGGCTCAACCAACTGATGGGAAGACCTGAAGGAAGGCTGGAAAAGGTTTACACGTCCGATTTCAAATCAGGAAGTTCCTATCCGTCCTTTGCCTCGGCGGAGCCGTGGGACCGGGAAACCACTGCCGCCATGAGCGCGCGATTCGAATCGCTGCCTGATGAGAAAAAGCAGCAGGCCGCCCAGGAGATCGCCAGCTGCGACGAATCGTCTGGAATCGAGCCCTCCTTGAAAGGTGAGGCGATCCGGTATCTTCTCGCCAATCCGGTGGCGGATGGCCCCGATCCCATCCGGACGACTTCGGAATTCGCCGCGAATTGGGCCGTCAAAGACCCGGCGGCGGCCGCCGGCTGGGTGCGGACCCTTCCGAAGGGTGAAACCAAGCTCTGGGCGCAGAAGAACCTGGCGAGACACTGGGCGGACTATGACCCGAAATCCGCCAGTCAATGGATGGCAACCCTCCCGGCCGACATCCGTAGCGAGGTGCAGACCTATTTGAAGAAGAGCAAGTGAGACCGCTCGCGATAAGAGGCATGGACGAGACGTCCCTTCCCCCTATCGGCTCAACACCGCCGCAGCGGGAAGATCCGCACCTCCACCGGCGCGGCCGTTAGCATCGACGGCGGAGGAGCCAGCGGCACGGGAAAGCCATTGAGGCGTAGCGGTTCGGCAGACCAGCGGGTGCAAACCGCCGGTGCGATCTGATAGGGCTTGTGATGCACCCGCCCGCGGAAAATCCTGCCTGCGGGATTTGCCGAGAATAACAGGTAGCGCTCGACGAGAAACCATTCGAGCGAGTTGACTTCGGCTGCCCGGGTGGAAGTCGGCATTTCGTAGCCGAACTCCATATCCAACGCACCGATGGCTTTCCTCCGGCTGAGATAGTCGATGTGGTTGCCCATTTTGCGATTCCGCATGACGGCGTGTTCGTAGGGCAAATGAAACGCACGGCGGGCGATTTCCACTGCGATCGGCTGGTTGCAATCCAGCGAAAAAAACCAGACCCCGGCATTTCCCTGATCGTCGTGAACATAGGTGCGGACGTTGAGCTCCATGAACCACGAGAGCCACGGCACCGGCGGCAAACCGACGGGGCGCACGTGGTTCATGAAAAACGGCACCACTCCGAGCCAGGCTTTGCCCTCAAAGGTATCGACGTGGAGCCCGGGCGGCAGCCTTTCCGCGATGAGCGCGGGATCCACCGGCCAATGCAAGAACAGCAGCCCCGCCCAGCGCTGCCGCATGACGGGAAAACCGTTAGGACGCCCGCGGAGGGCGCACCGTTGTTCCAGGGAAGGTGACATGCGCCAACTTGGGACACGGTTTGGATTGCGCCAGGGTCACCTTTAAAAAACGCCGCGATTCCACCTTGCCGGCAACAGGGCCGAAAGAACTCGCCAGATTGGTATTGTTTATCCTGGCATTCATGGATTGGCCGGCACTCCGAGAATCCAATGACCGTCAGCTTCGTTCCTGATGGAAACTGAAAGTGTCCCGGCTGTCTCAGCCGGTTCCAGAGCATCGGCTCCCGGCTGGGACAGCCCGGACACATTTGCCGTGAGCTGCCTAACCTCTTCCTCTCCACACCAACGGTGTCACGCCCCACAGCCCAAGGTTGCCCGAACGGGCTACCTTGGGATCGCCCGGACGGAACCACGTTGTGGTTCATATTCCATCGCCGCATTTCCCCCAAGGTAGGCTCGCTCCGCGAACCAACCTTGGGCTGAGAGACATAACACCGGTGGTGTAACAGATTCGGATATCCGCCACCGTGGAACGAATACCACTCTGCTGTTAGCTCACGAAAGCCTTGCCGCCAGCAACTCGCGCTGGAAGATGAGCTCCTTCGGCAAGTGGTCATAGAGGTCGATGAAAAGCTCGCCTTGGCTGACGAGTTCGGCTTTCCACTCGGCGCGGTTGAAGGCCATGACCTTGTCGTAGCTCTCCTTGGTGAAACCTTCGAGTCCTTCGATGTTGAAATCCTCAAACGCCGGGGTCCAGCCGATCTGCGTTTCGTAGCCGGCGGCCGCGCCGTTGCAGCGTTTGACGATCCACTCGAGGACGCGCATGTTCTCGCCATAGCCGGGCCACAGGAACTTCCCGTCGTCATCCTTGCGGAACCAGTTGACGTGGAAAAAGCGCGGCAGGTTCGTCAGATAGCGGCGCATTTCTAACCAA
>JAYWDF010000511.1:0-1697 GCA_043779985.1 Akkermansiaceae bacterium
CTCGAACCTGAACGTGGGCGGCAAGACCATCGAGGAGAACGGCATGGAGTTCGTGGTCCGCGGCGTGGGGCTGATCAGGAACATCGCGGACTTGGAAAAGACGGTTCTGTTGGAGAAGGACGGCACGCCCATTTACCTGAAAGACGTGGCCCGCGTCGAACTCGGCGGGGATTTCCGGCGCGGCACGTTCGATGTCGATGGCAAGGAAGTCGTCGGCGGCACGGTGGTGATGCATACCGGCGGGAACGCCCGCGATGTGATCGCCAAAGTGAAAGCGAAAATCGCTCAAATCGCACCCAGCCTGCCTCCCGGCGTGGTGATCAAGCCGTTCTATGACCGCAGCGAACTCATCGACCGCACCATCAACACGCTCAAGCACGCGCTGGCCGAGGAGATCATCCTGGTAACGCTTGCGCACATCATTTTCCTGTTCCATTTCCGCAGCATCCTCATCGTCACCTTGCCGTTGCCGGTGAGTATTTTGATCTCGTTCATCCTCATGAAGGAGTTCGGCATGACCTCCAACATCATGAGTTTGTCCGGCATCGCGATCGCCATCGGCGTGTTGGTGGATGCGGCGATCGTGCTTACGGAAAATGTCATCCGCCATTGCGATCTAGCAGAGCGAATGAAGGGCGGCACACTCACCCAGGAGGAACGGCTTGCCACCGTCCTGACCGCGTCGAAACAAGTCGGGCGGCCGATCTTTTTCGCGATGGCGATCATCATCCTCGCCTTCGCGCCGGTATTCGCGCTCACCGGCGTAGAAGGGAAAATGTTCCACCCGCTCGCTTTCACCAAGACCTTCGCGATGATCGGCTCCACGCTGCTCGCGGTGACCATCGTGCCGGTGCTTTGCACCTGGATGGTGCGCGGTCCGTTCCACCCGGAGGACCGCAATATCGTGATGCGCTTCCTTTTGAAGGTCTATGATCCGGCGCTCGACTTCGCACTGAACCATCGCAAGACCGTGCTAACGGGTGCGCTTGCCATTCTCTCAATCGCTCTCGCGCTCGTGCCGCGGATGGGCACAGAGTTCATGCCGCCGCTCAACGAAGGCAGCCTGCTCTTCATGCCCAGTCTGGTTCCCGCGACCGCGCTCACCGAAATCAAGCGCGTGATGGCCTGGCAGGATCAAGTCCTCAAAAGCTTCCAAGAGGTCAGCACCGTCGCGGGCAAGCTTGGTCGTGCCGATACGGCCACCGATCCCGCACCGACTGAGATGATCGAAACCACGATCATGCTCAAGCCCGAGCGTGAGTGGCGGTCCGGCATGACCCGCGAGAAACTCATCGCCGAAATGATGGACGCTCTGCGTCAGGTACCCGGCTCGGTGCCCGGATTTCTCCAGCCGATTGAAGGGCGCGTGTTGATGATTTCCACCGGCATTCGTTCCCAACTTGGCGTGAAAATCTTCGGCGACGATCTCGCAAAACTCCAGCAAGCCGCGTTCGACGTGCAGCGCGTGATGCTGGAAATCCCCGGAGCCAGCGGCGTCACGCCCAGCCGCGTCTTGGGCAAGCCTTTCCTCGAAGTGCAAGTCAACCGCGAGGCGATGGCACGTTTCGGATTGCGCTCGCAGGACGTGCTCGACGTGGTGGAAGCGGGACTCGGCGGCAGGAGTGTCAGCACCGCCATCGAGGGCCGCAACCGCTACCCGATCCAAGTCCGCCTCGAACGCAGCGAGCGCGAGGACC
>JAYWDF010000512.1:0-14043 GCA_043779985.1 Akkermansiaceae bacterium
CGCCTGGGAAAACCAAAACCCGCCACCTGCCCGCCGGCCCCCTTGGCTAACAGCGGTACCAACACCACCGTGTCCACCTTCATCGCTTCCGCCAGATCCACCTCCACCCACCAGTCCTGTTCGTCAGCCTTCCCCGCGCTCTGGAATCCCGCCCGGTTGCCACTGTTCACGCCGGCGATGCCAGGCAGTTTCGCCAGATCCCCGTCAATCCTCGCGACATCGTTCTTCAAGGTCCGCAACTCGGGAGCCGCCCAGAACGCCAAGCGCTCCACCCACGCGGGAGTCTCCGCCGCGGATGCCTGACCGCCCGGCACCAGTAGCCACAGCACCACCCGGATCTTGATGATTTGTCTTCCCACCCCGGGAGAATAGGCGGCCTACCCGAAATCTGCAATCATAGATCATGCGTTGATGACATCACCAATTCTCGTGAAGTGCCCAGGTCAAACCGGCGATTTAAGATAGTCCCCATGGAAACCCCGATCCCTCTTGCCCCGCGTGAATGCGATGTGCTCCAAGCCCTCTCCTGCGGCCATCCCTACAAGCAGATCGCCAGTGATCTCGGCATCAGCATCAGCACGGTCCGCACCCTTGTCGAACGGTCCTACCGCAAACTTCAAGTCAACAACAAGATCGCGGCGGTCATGAAATACACCCGCCAGACCGAGGGTGCCTTTTTGAAACAGCAATAGTCCACGACCTAATTCTGAGGGGCGGTGTGATGACGCGCCTCCCGATTCAAAAACCTCATGCATCAGCCACCATCAATTCTCATAAGGCGACTGCGAGGAAGAAACACCGATTTTCTTCCCGAAACAACTTGCCTCGTCTCCATTTTCGAAAACTAGGCACTATGAAAGCATTCGCAACATCTTCATCCATCTTCACGGTCCACTCCACGCCACGCGGATTGCGTCATTGCTTCCAGCTCGGCGCAGCGGCGTTGATTCTCAGTTCCATCAGCTCCGCCTCGAATTTGGTGATATGGGATATCGGCACAAGTGTTAACAGTGCGAATGGCACAAGCTCCGGAACGGCAACCCTCGCTACTGGAGTCTCTTCAGCTTCGACAATCACGTTGAGTGGAACTTCCACGTCCACCACGAAAACCACTTCGTCTTCGGGCTGGAGATGGTATGACGATGCCACCACAACCAACACCTTTGAATTGGCGATGACTGCCGGGAATTACTTTTCTTGGAACATGACAGCGTCACCCGGTTACAATCTATCTATCAGCGGTCTGGGAGCCACCAGTTTTTCAAGAGGCAGCACCGCCCCCACCAGTTTGGCCCTTCTCTACAGCCCTACCAACACCTGGGCGGTATCTGGAACCGACTATCGTGTCATTTCCACCGGCGTAAACATTCCAACCACCGCGGCTGACCTCTCTACCCAGCTCGCAGGAGATCTCGGGACAACTCCCATCACACTTGCCGCAGGAGCCACCGGTTCATTCCGCGTGGTCTATTGGGGGGCGACAACAACGAGCAGCGGCGCCATCTGGACGGGCACCGGCACCAATGACTTCTCACTCACTGGCACGGCGACCTCCCTAACCGTGATCCACAACCTAGTCTGGGCCGGCGGAAACGGCGCTTGGGCTAACGCCACTACCGGCTGGCTCGACGGCGCGGCCGCTGCGAATTGGACTAACAACGACAACGCCACCATCAACAGCGCCGGGACCCTGACGGTCGGCGCGGGAACCCAAGCCGGATCCGTCGCCGTGACCCATGCCTCCGGCGATGTCACCCTTTCTGGAAATCCCCTGAGCGCCGCGTCACTCACGCTTTCGGGTGCTGGCAACCTCGTCCTCAACACCTCCAACGTTCTTAGCACTGCAAGCATCAGCAACGGCAAAGTGGTCGCCGGAGCGTCCGACGCGCTGGGTCTCGGCAACCTGACTCTCAGTGCCTCGACCCTGGAAGTCACTCAGCCAGCCGTCACGGGTCTGGGCAACTCCGCAATCTCGATCGGCGCCGGGGATGCAACGATCCACATCGGCACCGGCGCCGCCACAACGCTGGGTGGAACCCTTTCCACCACAGGAACAAGCGGGGGGGCGGGCGTCGCCAAAGGCGATGCACAAACCTTCAATACCCTGACCAAGACGGGCACCGGCAAGCTCAGCCTGAGCGGCAACGTCGGCAGCCAAATGACCTATAGCACCGGTGTCGGTGCGGGCGTGACCACTGTGGGCGGCATCGCGTTGCAGATCACTGGCGGCTCGCTGGAACTGTTGGCGGCGAAAACACTCAATCTGGCTTCCGGAATCCTGCTCGATGATGCGGTTGCCGCTACCGTCTATAACGGAATGGTCTGGAATGGAGACGTCGTGATGAATGGCAGCACCATTCAAATCAACGGCGGCAACATTCGTGGCACAGGCACGATCAAAGCCGGCGTGGAAGGATCATTACCTGCCACCAACAACACCCTGGCCCAGCGCCTTAACTTCAATAGCCCGGACATTTCCAATAACGTCGTGATTGCCACCGGCCATACCTTGTCACTCAGCGCAGCTTCCGGTGGCAGCATTGTGATGATCGGTGGGATCTCCGGCGACGGCGCGGTGACCAAGATCGGCAGCGGAACTGCCCGCCTCGACGGCGCGAACAGTTACACGGGCATCACCACCATCACCGCCGGCACCCTCCGCGTCGGCACAGGAACCAACGGCACGCTCGGCACGGGAAATGTCGTCATCACCGCCGGCACGCTGCTCCTCAATCGCGATGACAATGTCACCATCCCCAACCCAATCTCCGGCGCGGGCAACGTGACGGGCTCGTCACTCGACCATACCATCTCGCTGAGCGGAGCTAACACCTACACCGGCGTCACCACCGTCACCAGTGGCAAGCTCGGGGCCCCGGTCCTGGCAAACGGCGCCTCCGTCAGCAGCATCGGCCAATCCAGCAATGCGGCGTCCAATCTCGTCTTCAACGGCGGCAGCCTTTCTTACGAGGGAGCTACGGACGCCAGCAGCGACCGCGACTTCACCCTCGGCATCGACGGCGGCGGACTCTCCGCCACCGGCACCGGCGGGCTGAAATTCACCAGCACCAACGCGATCGCGATCGATCCACTGGTGCCCGTGCCAGACAGCATCCGGTCCGTTTCGGCCACGGCCACCGCCGGTGGCTTCGTGACCGGCACTACCTATAAAATCGCAACGGTTGGCACTACGGATTTCACGCTCATCGGCGCGGCGAATAACGCGGTCGACACGATCTTCGTTGCCAACGGACCGGGCTTGGGAACCGGCACCGCGATCTCCGGCCTCACCCTCGGCACGATCTATCGAATCACCACTCCAGGCACTACCGACTTCACCACCTTGGGCGGGGCGAACAGCTCAATCGGCACCGTCTTTACCGCCAGCGCTAACGGCTTCGGCGAGGTGGGTGGAGGCAAGGTCGCCTACGCCAACGGCAACCACCGCGACTTCCGCCTCGGCGGCTCTGGCTCCGGACAAAACAGTGTGGCTGCGGTGATCGCCGACGGCGCCCCCGATGGCGTATCATTCAATCAGAACCTCACCTCACTCACCAAAAACGGAACCTCCACTTGGTCCATTTCCGGCACTAACACCTACACCGGTCCGACAAAGATCAACACCGGCACTTTGAAGATCGCTGGTGACAACTCCGCAGCGACCGGTGCCGTCACCGTTCTAGGGACAGCAGCCCTTGGCGGAAACGGAAGCTCCGGTGCCGCCGTCACCCTCGAATCCGGCGGCGGACTCGCCGCGAAGATCTCCGACTGGACCGGCAGCGCCGGCACCGGATATGAGGATCTCACTGTCGCCAGTCTGAATGCGGCGGTGGTCCCCATGACGGTGACAATCGACACCTCCGGCCTTGTGAATTTCACCGAAGTGGCGAAATCCTTCACCATCCTCAACACCAGCGGCGGCATCACCAATTTCAGCCCTGCAAACGTCACGGTTTCCGCTCCCGGCTTCACCGGCACCGGAACCTGGACCATGGCCAAGGTCTCCAACTCACTGGTGCTCTCCTACGCTCTCGCCGTCGTCGCCGACCCTTACCTCGCCTGGGCCACAGGCGCGCCCTACAACCTCAGCGGCGGTAATGAGCTTGCTGGTGCGGACCCGGACAAGGATGGCATCAGTAACTCGATCGAGTTCGTCAGCGGTGGCAACCCGGCCAACGGCTCAAACTCCGCCCTCCTTCCCACCCTCGTCGTCAATCCAACCAACATCGTCTTCACCTACCGCCTCAGCGACGTCTCCGCATACCTGAACCCCAAGGTGCAATACGGTTCAAACTTGGGCGGTTGGACAACCGCGCAGAACGGCGTAAACGGCGTCACCATCGGCGCTCCTACAGTGCTGGAGACGGGTATCAAACAGGTAGTCGTCACGATTCCCAAAGCACTGGCCGCAGGTTCCAAACTTTTCGCCCGTCTCAATGTCGTCGTGCCCTGAAATCTTGATCTTCCAATATACCTCATCATGAAACCAACACCGTCCCGAGTTCATGGCTACACGCTTGTGGAGCTACTGGTGACCATCACCATCATCGCGGTGCTTGCCGGACTCTCATTCGCCGGAGCCTCATTGTTTATCAAAAGGGCGGCAGCCGTTAAGGATGCGTCCACCTTGCGGCAGATTTCCGCCTGCATTAACATGTATTGCTCGGACAACAACGACTATCTGCCAGGCCCGCTCTTCACTGGCCAGACTCCGGTTTATAGCAAAGCCCTCAGCACAAACATCAAAGAATACCGCAGGTTAGCAGAATGCTTTGCGCCCTATCTCGGCAAACAAGACCCGAAGAGCGGCGAGGTCATCACCGGCATGACGAGTTCATGGCAAAAAACTCCGGATCAGCAAAACTCCCCCGCCTTCTACATGCAGCAAAAGCTACCCATGGGGGAGGGAACGACCTCGCAATGCCCATGGGGAAAGCCCGCACCAGCAGCCTCCGAAGAGCGCATTCCCATGAAACTCCAAACGGTGCTCGCCCAACCGAAAGCAAGTCGCACCTGGGCGATGACCGAGTTGGACCAACAGCATCCCGACATCGGCACCGCCGATTGGAAGTCAAAGATCCCGGCCGAAATGATCCATGGCTATTACCGTCTTGCTCTCTACTTCGACGGCAGCGTCGGCAAGGTAAATCAGAATAATTCGCCCAAATAGACCCGCTGTAGTTTCGAATTGTGCCGATAGAATAAATCACCAGAATCTCTCACATATATACCACCATGAAATCCACTATACAACTCCTCGCCCTATCCCTCGCCTTCGCCCTGCCTTTGATGGCCGGACAAGCCGTCCCCAACACCTCGCAAGCCCCTTATACCGGTCGCATCGTCTATCTCTCCGACACCAAGCTCTCGGTCAAGGCCGCGGGGGCGGAGGCCTCGACCGCCTTCAAGCTCGCTGCGGATACCAAAATGACCCTCAACGGTGAGGCAAAGACCGCAGCCGAACTCAAAAAGGGCTGGAAGGCCATAGTCACCCCCAAGGCGGATGACCCGGGCACCGCCGCCTCCGTCGCGGTCAACACAAGCGCCCCCGCCGAGGTGGAAAAGAAGGCGGAGTAAGATTTGCCCCCTCCACGACCTCCGGGCATTGTCCGGAGGTGATCCTGTTTGACCCTTTCCCACGATGCAGTTCCGAATCATCAATCGCTTCTTCACACTCTCCCTCGGTCTTGTGACCCTTGCTCTCGCCGCTCCCTGTCGTGCGGGAGAGCCGGTCAATGCCGCCGCCAAACCCGGCGGCAAATGGCAGCCACGCCCGACGACACTGCTCACCGAATTACCGGGGACAGCACCGGACACTGGAATTGACCGCTTCGGCGGGTTCCCGTCGAAACTCACCAAAGCCACTGGCTTTTTTCATACCGAGAAAGTCGGCACGCGCTGGTGGCTCGTTACTCCGGATGGGGGCCTGTTCCTCAGCCGCGGGATGAACGCTGTCAATGAGATCGGCACGAAGGGTGGCAAAGACGCCCTCAAGAAGAAATTCGGCACCTCGCAATCATGGGCCGGGCAGACCCTCGGTCTGCTCCGCGACAACGGATTCAATACCCTGGGTGCCTGGTCGGATGCCACAGCGCTGAAGAGCGAGACCCTGCCGATGGCGCGAACGGTCCTGTGGTCATTCATGTCCAGTTACGGAAAAAAGCGCGGCGGCACCCGCCAGGATGCCGGCCACACCGGCTATCCGAATGACTGCCCATTCATCTTCGACCCCGGCTTCGTGACATTCTGCGAGGAGTACGCCCAGCGCCTCGATGTTTCCAAAGACGACCCGTGGGTCATCGGGAATTTCAGCGACAACGAACTGCCATGGTCACGCAAGATGCTCGAAAACTACCTCGCGCTGCCCGCCACCGATCCAGGGCACAGCGCCGCCGCTCAATGGCTATTAGGTCGACGGCCGAACGCCGCCGACAAACCGGCGATCACCGACAGTGACCGTGCCGCTTTCCTCGCATTTGCCATGGATCGTTATCTGACAGTCACCAGCGCCGCGATCCGCAAACACGCGCCCCATCATTTGGTCCTCGGACCACGCTTGCATGAAACCGTGTTCGACCTGCCGGAAGTCTTTGCCGCACTCGGCCGCCATGCCGATATCGTGTGCATGAACTACTACCGGGCCTGGACACCCGACAGGAAGCCTATGGAAATGTGGCACCGCGAGTCCGGCAAGCCGCTCATGATGACCGAGTTTTACGCGAAGGGCGAGGACAGCGGCCTGGGCAACACCGGCGGCGCCGGCTGGCTGGTGAAGTCCCAAAAAGACCGCGGCGCGTTCTATCAAAACTTCACCTTGGGTCTCATCCAAAGCGGGTTCTGCGTCGGCTGGAGCTGGCATCGCTATGCCGACAACGATCCCGACGACAAAAAGGTCGACCCGTCTAACCGCGATTCAAACAAAGGAATCGTGAGCAACCGCTACATTCCATTCACCGATCTATTGGAGTCAATGAAGCCCCTTAACCAGCGGGTTTACGGTCTCGCCAGCCATTTTGACACCGTGGCCCCATAGCACCGGCCCATCGATCCACGTTGCCGGCAGTCAGCGCATCGTCTCGATTTCAGACCGCTGCCCGCGACATTTCACCGGAGGATGCCGACACCTATCAATCCACCAGAAAATCCATCCGACCGCGCTTTCATTCCGGCATTGGAGCGCCCAAAGCAGTGCTTAGTGCTGCCTCGTATTCCTTCCGTGACAGTTCGTAGCCGCCGAATTGTTTGAGATGCTGGGTGAGCCATTGGGTGTCCAGGAGGCGGAAATCCAGCGCTTTCAAGCGCTCGACCAACGCGACCAACGCGATCTTGGAGGCATCCGTCTTGCGGGAAAACATGCTCTCGCCGAAAAACACGCCGGGAAGCACCACGCCATACAAGCCGCCTTGCAGTCCATCCGCGTCCCAGCACTCGACCGAGTGCGCGTGTCCGGCGGCATGGAGCGCGCAGTAGCTCTCGAGGATCACCTCGTCGATCCAAGTCTCCTCGCGCGCCGCGCAGCCGAGCATCACCTCCCGGAAGGCCGTATCCCAGCGGATCTCGAAGGGCCTGCGCTTCAGGCTGCGGGCGAGGCCGTGCGGGATGTGGAAGCGCTCATCAAGGGGAATCAAGCCGCGCCGCTCGGGCGAAAACCACAGAATCTCACCGTCCTCCGCCATCGGGAAAACGCCATGGGCATAGGCGTCCATCAGAATCTCCGGTGGAATGATCTTCGACATGCGAAGGGTGCCTAGCTGGCGGCGTGACCGATGATCGTCGCGAAGGCGTTGTGGTCGTGAATGCTTTCGTGATTCACCGTCTTGACCATGAAGGAGGAAACCCGCGGGTCGGCACGCAGCAGGGCGGCCGCATTCCTAACAACGTCCTCCACGAACACCGGATTGTCATAAGCCTGCATCGTCACAAACCGTTCGTCCGTGCGCTTGAGCAAGGCGTAAACCGGAGCCGAGCCGGACTGTTCGGCCACCGCGATGAGGTCCTCGATGAGGATCAGTTCCCAGCCGCCTTTTTTTGCCTTCGGGCGGACCTCCAACGTCACGTAGCCACGCTGATTGTGGGCGCCATACTCGCTGATTTCCTTGCTGCACGGGCAAAGGGTGGTGACAGGAACCGTCACGCAAAGCACGAAGTCGTCGACTTTTCCATTCGAGGTTCCCTTAAAAACGCAATCGCAACCGACCTTGGCCGGCGACCCTGAGACCGGCGCTTTCTTGGTCACAAAATAGGTGAACGCGACCTCGATGTGCGCCTCCTCGGCATCGAGACGCTTCTTCAAATCATGAAGAATGTCCGGCAGCGTGCGCATGGTCACTTCACCCTCGTGTTTGCTCAACACTTCGAGAAAGCGGCTCATATGCGTGCCTTTGAAATGATGCGGCAGGTGCACCGACATCGAGATCTTCGCCACCGTCGGGAATGCCTTGCCGTCATGGTCGAGCACTTGGATCGGGTAACGCAAGTCGGAAACCCCGACCTGGTCGATTGCGATGCCGCGGGTGTCCGGAGTCGCTTGGATGTCGGGCAATGGGGAGGTCTTTTTGGACATGATTCAGAAACTTTTTTCGTATTCCGCCCACGAGGAGGACGTTTCCCAAACGCGCACGCGAACGAGTCGCACATTCGGCTTGAGGAGGTAGCGGGTATCGGCCCGCTTCGCATACTCGGCAAGGGATTTTTCCGTATGGTCGAAAATCGTGCGTGCCATCAGTTCCGTGGTCGGGTCCTGGTTTTCAAAGCCGATTACGCGGTCACCATAGCGCTCCTTGAACTCGTCATACGCCGGATCTTCCGTGTTCATGCACAGCGCGTGGTCGAACGTATCCAGCCAGTCCCCCACCGCTTCCTTGATGATTTTGAAATCGCAAACCATCTGATTGTCGTCGAGCTCGTCCGCTTCGATCACGAACTCCACCTTGCGGGTGTGCCCGTGCGGAAACCGGCACTTGTCCGGATGCTTGGTCAGCATGTGGCCGTTCTCGACCTCGAGGGATTTGCAAATTCGGTAAGGCATGGAAAATAGAAGCTGAAATATTAAAAAGCTGAGAAGCTGAAAATCAGAAACTCGGTTAGGCGGGAATTTGTGGCAACGCAGGAGTCTGTTCGTAGCGGGTGGGATCCGGCAAGCCAGCTAATATAAACGCCTCACGCCGCTCGACGCAAGTTCCACAAACGCCGCAGTGGACTTCCCCGCCCTTGTAGCACGACCAGGTTTCGGAAAAGTCGATGCCAAGCTCGGCCCCTCGCCGGGCGATCCCGGCTTTATCCAAGGCGATGAACGGGCGCAGCAGTTGGATTTTCGCGTAGGTTCCTTCGCTCATCGCCGTCGCCATCGCCTGCATGAACGGCTCCCGGCAGTCGGGATAAATCGCGTGATCCCCCGAGTGTGCGGCGATCACCAAGCCCTCCGCCTCGGAGCTTTCCGCATACCCTGCGGCGATGGCCAATATGATCCCGTTACGGAACGGGACGACGGTTTGCTTCATCGAGGCCTCGGCGTAGTGGCCGTCCGGGATTTCGCCTCCGGACTGGAGCAGATCGGACTTGAACAGCCGGTTGATGAAATCCAACGGGATCACTTGATGCAGAATCCCGTTTCGCTCGGCGTGAAGTCGGGCGAACGGAATCTCCCGCGCATTGTGCTTCGCCCCGTAGTCGAACGAAAGGCACGCGACCAAATCATGCTCGCCGAGGACCTCATACAGGGCCGCCACCGAGTCCATCCCCCCGCTTAACAACACGCAGACTTTCATGAATCAGCGGCCAATGAATCCGGGTAGGTGGCTTCGGTCGTCAGTTGAATCCCGCCACGCGGTGCGAATTCACCGCGGACGATCAACTGCTGCGGCTGCATCGTCCGCACCAAGTCATCGAGGATGCGGTTGACGATTTCCTCATTGAACGCCGGTTGGTTCCGGAACGAAGCGAGGTAGAATTTCAAACTCTTGGTCTCCACGCACACCTCGCCGGGCACGTAGCGAATGACAATTCGGGCGCTGTCCGGCTGACCGGTCACCGGGCACAGCGAGGAAAACTCCGGGCAATTCAGCGTGATCCAGTAGCGGCGGCCGGGACGCAGGTTGGGAAAAATATCCAGCTTCGCCTCGTCGGGGCTCGTCGGCAGACGGTTCTCGGTCTTCCCGAGCAGGGACAAATTCTTCAGATCTTCGCGTTGCGGCATGCGCCGAGTCTGAAACTCCCGGCCAAAAGGTCGATTTATTTTTGAATTCGTCGTTCGCCATCCGGCGCTCGCCCCCTTTCGCTGGAGGCGTCACGAGTTTGACCAATTCATCCCATTGTCCTGCCGCCAGCGCCGATACGCGCTGAATTGCTCACCTTTCGGCAGGTTCCGCCGGTTCGGATCCTCGCTTAGAAAAGCCTCGAAGGCACCACCCGCCGACGTTTCCGCGGCGGACGGCCCCGCTTCCACTACCTCGTGACGCCCCGCCGTCTGCCGGATTAAGAGCTCCAACCGCGACAAGCGGCCAAGAATCCGGACAATCAAGGTCAGCACCAGCAACAGCATGACAAACAGCAGTCCGCCAAACAACCAGAGCAGCATCGCGAACGCAGGGATTTCGGATTCAGACATGTCCGAGTCTTGCGAAGCCGCGGCGGATTGAGAAGTCCGAAGTGCAGCCCGGACTCCCCTTTTCTGCCAGGCCTCCTCCATCCATCCGTCAGTGCGACACGCGGAGCCGGAGGAACAATTCACCGGCTCCTTCCGTGGCCACCTTGGCTTGGATCGTCTGGGTCACACCATCATCGGATAGAATTTCGAAGGTGGGCGCGGCGAGCGGCCACTGCTCCAGACCCGCGGACTTTTCCACCGAGTAGCTCAGATCCGTGGCCGCGATCACTTTGGTGAAAACGAGCGAAATTTGCCCCGCCTCCTTCACCCCATAGGGTCCGGCGGCTGCCGATGCTTGCGTGGGATCCGAGTGCAGCGCGTATTCCAGCAAGTTACTCAATCCATCCATGTCGGGATCCGCATCATCGCCACTGATGCCGGGATCGCTCTGCTGCTGAGAATCGAAGAATCCCGATTTCCAACTCGCGAAGGTAGACGTGATGGCAAGCGTGAGGGCGGCATGACCCGTCCCGACCGCGTTGGTTGCCGAAAGATCAACCACGAACGAACCGGCCACCGTCGGAGCCCCGGAGATCATGCCGGTCACAGCGTCCATACTCAAGCCCCTGGGGAGCCCGCTCGCGCCGAAAGTCACGGGGGACTCGGAAGCACTCGTCTGATAGGCCGCGATCGCCTGCCCTTGCATCCCCGATGCCGTCGCCGCACTGGTGATCACCGGAGCGGACGCTCCGACCGCAGCAGTGCCGATCAGCATGCCCGCGTCAAAGCTGTTGCCCGCGAGAGCGCTCGCGGTGAACGTTAGAATCAGATTGCCTCCGCCCAAGGTGGATGTGGCACCCAGATTGAGAATGCGGTCGTTGAAATACGCGGTCGCGCTCGCAAGGTTCGTGAAGGTCTGATTCACCAGCATGATATCAGCCTCACTCACTTGAAAACGCAGCGAGGAAAATCCATTGCCCGTGGCGTGGGGATTGAGCAGACCGATTTTAAGATCCCGCGCGCTCATGGAGCTCAGATCGATGGCGAACTTCACCTGCGCGTAGGACTCCGCCGCTTCACCCGCCCGCAGCGTCACCATGCCTAACATCGCGCTGGATCCACCGATATCGAATCCCGCCGCGACCCGGGGATTTCCACCCACCGCCAGTGAGGCCGCAGCGTTTGAAGGAAGTCCGGTGGCAAATGCCGCAGCTTGAAGTCCACTGGTCAGCGCCACGTCCGGGACCGGTGCCGCCACCGCCGCCCGGGATTCAACGCTGCCTGTGCTGGCAGAGCCGGCCAGCGCGCGAGTGTTTAGGTTGGTGATCAGACCGCCCAGCGAAGAACTGGACGCACTGATGGAACAGGCGGGCGCGGAGGCCGTCGCCCTGCCCCGAGCCACACCGCCGATGGCACCACTTCCAGGGATTCCTCCGGTGGCGTTAGCGGCGACCGTCGCCGAGTTCGAAGCCGAGCCAGTGGCGAGGGCGAGGGCGTCGCCGCCATTGGCCCCGACCGCACCGGTGCCGCCCAACTCGCCTGCGGCGGTGGCAGTGGCGTCGATGTTCGCTGCGGCGCTGAGATGGATCGTAGCCGTTGCATTTCCACCGGGAGAACAAGTTCCGGAACTCGAATCGCCGCCGTGTCCCGCTTGCGCCGAACTCAATCCGGTGAGATCTCCACCACCCGGATTTGTAGCGGTGAGTGCGCTGGTGGCACTGCCGGCGGTCCCGGCCGCCGCATCGCCACCGCCCGCGTAGCCGCCATAGGCGCGCTGGTTCAGAACGAGTGCCGAACCGCTTGCCGCAGATCCGGCCACGGTATCTGTCATGGAGGCGTTCGCTCCATTGCCGCCGCTGGCACCGTTGGATCCATTTCCGCCGGCACCGCCGATCTGTGAGGCATTGACGGTTAAACTGCCACCGGTCGCGGAAGCCGTCGCGCTCGCCGACGAGGTGCCGCCATTTCCGCCGTGATTTCCAGTGCCCGCACCGACACCGCCATTCCCCCCGTACGCGGCTGCGGTCACCGCGCCCGTGCCCGGCGTATTCCCACTTGCTAGAGAAGCCGCTGTGCCGCCGTTCGCGCCGTTGCCCGTCGCGAGCAGAGCGGTCACTGGATTGTAGAGCGCCGCACCGCCGGCACCGCCGTAAGCGCGGTCGATGACGGAGATGCTGCTCGCCCCAAGAGGTGCGCTGCCCGACTGACTGGTCGCAGTTCCGCCCGCACCCGCAGTTCCGGAATCGCGGGAAAAACTCCCGCCTCCCCCACCGTAAATCGTGCTGCCCAGAGTGACCGTCTGATTCGCGCCAGTGGTCGCGCCGCTGAGGTTTCCTACGGCATCGCCGCCCTGGCCGCCACTCCCGGTTAGAGTCCCGCCACCTGCGCCACCCATGACTACGTTGGCCATGTTCAAGGCGGCGACGTTCTTGGCTGCCGGGGACAAAGTGCTCGAAGCATTCGCCCCGGCATGACCGCTGCCGCTGCCCGCTGCCGCCAAGGCCGCGCCGCCCCGGGCGTCCTGGGTGAGGTTCAGGTTATATGCTGGAACCGTGTCTCCATCGACGGCGTTGCTGAGTGTCGAGGCCGCAGGCTCACCACTGGACCCACCATTGTAACCGTAGCCGCCGCTGCCGCCGAACTGGCGGGTGTAAACGCTGACGTTTCCCCCGGTAGACCCGGCATAAGCGGAGGCGGTGGCAATCCCACCCGCACCACCAGTGCCACCGGACCCACCCGCGCCACCAGTAGCCCAGCCGGTCGCGGTGATGTCACTGGCCCCGCTCAGGTGGATGGATGCCGCTGATGATCCGCCCGGTTTCGCGATCCCGACAAAGGGGGCATAGCCGTTAAACGTCCCACCACCGTCACCGCCGGAAGCGAGCGCCGTGCCATCGAGCGCGCCCCCTCCCGGGTTGCCTGTCGTGAGATGGCTCGAGGCATTGCCGGCATTGCCCGGAGTGGCTCCCGCGCTGTTGATCACATTGCCGCCACCGGCGTTGGAATTTTGCGCAAGCGTCAGCGTGTGCCCTAGCGCGGTCGAACCACTCACCCGGTTGCTCATGTCGGAATCGGCCCCATTGCCACTATCCGCGCCGTTGATTCCCTGCCCTCCAACACCCGCGTATTGTTGGGCGGTGACGTGCGCTTCCCCGGCCGCGGACGACCCACTTGCCGTCGCCGATGCCGTCGCGCCGTTTCCGCCTTGGTTAGTGCCCCCCGAAGCCACGCTTCCCTCCGAAGCGGTTGAGCCCCCACCGCCGGCCGCCACGGCGGTGACGTTCACATCGCCACTTGCGGTCGCGGTCGCGGTCGACGTGGCCGGGGCATTGGCACCGCCGTTCAGCCCGTTGCCGCCGGATCCGGCGACAGCGAGGCTGGTCGCAGTCGCGGGGCCGCTGCTGTTGAGTGATTCGGCAAAGGCCGTCGCCAGTCCCCCGGCACCAGCAAACCCCAGG
>JAYWDF010000513.1:0-1694 GCA_043779985.1 Akkermansiaceae bacterium
CACGGCATTCATGGTTACAAAAACGCAGATTCTGCACATCCTGTCAACCGGGATCCCCATGACCGTTCAATCATTGCCGATGGCATTGAGGTCGACTTCCCGTCCTGCCGAACCAACAAGCATTCCTTGTGAGTTGCCTCCCGCAGCGGCTGCGTTCATGTCACATCGAGAATTAGCCGATGAGCGGCGTGAAATCCGGAGAGGACATGAGCAGGTGATTTGTCGGGGTCTTTCCCGAGTATTCGACCAGAATCGATTGGTTCAATGGGGCGTGCAGATGGTTTACCTTCACCACCGTTACCTCGATCTCCGGTGCCTTGGGAATGCATGTGACGAGATCTTCCACCAGATAACGTGGAGCCCAGCCGACCATGACGTAATCATCCGCGTGCAGCGTGACTGCAAGCCGGGTCGCGGGGTTGTTCACCTCAATCATGACCCGCAGTTTTTCACCAGTTGTGAGACGTGCCGCTCGTTCGCGCGAGGCTTCCGGCAGGTGGCGCAGACCATGGGCGAAGAACCGCATCTGGAAACTACCGTCTGCCCCGGCTTCGATCTTAGGGAAAGTTTGGAGGTTGTCGGTGACCCGCGTGCCGCCGGACACGGAAAGAATTGAGATCGGATCCGCTTCCTCCCGCGTCAGCCCGAGCCAGTCGATGTATTCGGGGAAATCCGCGCGCTTGGACGACAGCACACGATTGTGGAACAGCGGGAAAAGCTTCTCCGAGAGGTAATCCTCTGTGAAATCCGGGAAAGAAACCAGCGGCTCGAATCCCACTTCTTCGTGAGCCCTCGTGGCGCCGCCCGTGTAGCGGAACCGGCAGGAGGTCACCTCGGAACCGGACGATTCGGCATCCAGCCGCCCGATCGGAAACCAAGCGCGGCTCCGATCGCAGTCTTTGGGCGCTTGCCATGCAAGGAAGAGGCTTTTCATAGGATCGACTTGATCATGTTACGGGTTTCGGAAAGAAACGCTAGGACGAACTCCTTGGCTGCGGGTGACATGTAGAGGTCAGGAATTCCTTCCAGCAGCGGTTGAGCGAAATCAACCGGGAGTGCGGCGATCCGCTTGCTCCAAGGCTCGTAAAGGTCCGGGTAACTCTGCCCGATGATCTCGGCCAAAGCGATGGGAGCCAGCCCTTTCTTCGCGTCCGCATTCCGGAAAATCCCTCCTGTCCCTTTCCGGATGTAGCGCCTCAACGCCGCAGGATCGGCTAGCAACCGCAGCCGCGCGTCATCAAGCAGTTCCCGGCCCAGCGACGAAGCGTGATCGAAGGTGGGAGAGAGTCCGGTGCGGAGCGAGATGACGAGTGATTTCGATTCGCGCTTGTCCTTGATGGTGGACGTCTGCACGACACCCCAGTTTTCGTGATGCCGGTCCGTGTTGCCGACCAGTGCATCCAATATCAGGTAGCCGACAAATCGGAGCGAAACGTTCCGACGAACTTCGGGAGGCGAGAATCTCCGTTCCAACGTTGTCACGATGTTGTCAAAATTGTGATCCGCCTGTCCCCGGTGTTTGGATTTGTCGTATCCCTCAATCGCTCCGGCCATCAGTTCATTGCCATGAACCAACGTCTGTCCTGGTTTGAGAAACGAGCGGACCGCGCAGCCCAGATGCCCTTCATAAGTCGCGATCAATGCCTGGTGGGTAGGCAATCCCATGAGTTCCGCAATTTCAGAGGCGACCTTCT
>JAYWDF010000514.1:0-1690 GCA_043779985.1 Akkermansiaceae bacterium
ACCGCCGGCGTCCGCCTGTCCTCCATTTCGCTGGCGCACATCGACAGCACCTTTGTCTATCCCGGCGATGGAAACTATCAGGGACTGCTCAAGGAAAACTACCTCACTGAAGAAGCTCTCTCCCGCAGTGATGAAGTGAAGGAGTGGATCGATGCCGCGCAAGCGGTGGCTGCGCTAACGGATGAACCGGAGATCGCAACCGGCGCACACTGCAACAGTCCATTCATCTGCGGCTTCTCCGATTACTGTAACCGGGATAAAGTATCGCCCGCGTATCCGCTCTCCTCCTTGCCACGTCTTCATTACCGCAAACGCGAACAGATCGAGGCTGCTGGTCACGAGGATCTGAGAGACGTCCCGGATGATTTCCTTGGCGCGATCCAAAACCGGGTCAAGCAATGCTCGATCACTGGCGAAACCTATTTCGATGCCGCCGGAGCTGCTGCGGATCTTGCTCCCCATGGTTTCCCCGCCTATTTCCTGGATTTTGAAACCACCATGTTCGCCGTGCCCATCTGGAAAGGCACCCGTCCCTATCAACAGCTGCCCTTTCAGTTCAGCCTTCACGTCCTTGATGAGCCAGGATCTCTCATCCATCATGAATTCCTCGACCTCTCCGGAGAGGACCCATCCAAGGCATGTGCGCTTAGTCTTGTGAATCTCTGCGGCGATAGCGGCCCCGTCTTCGCCTACAACGCCTCATTCGAATGCCGGGTGATGCGGGAACTTGCCGGGCGATTCCCGGAGCTCTCCGCCGCGCTGGAGAGTATCATCAGTCGAATGGTGGACTTGTTGCCCATCGCAAGAAACCGCTACTACCACCCCAGTCAGCACGGGAGTTGGAGCATCAAAGCCGTCCTGCCCGCCGCCATCCCGGAGCTTTCTTACGACCAACTCGAAGGCGTGCAGGATGGAAATATGGCGGTTTCCGCCTTCATGGAGGCGATTGCCCCCGACAGCCTACCCGAGCGAAGAGGAGCCATTGAAAAGCAGCTGCTCTCCTATTGCTGTCTCGACACCTTCGCCATGGTGAGACTCTGGGAATTTTTCAGTGGGCGGAATTCCCCTCTGCAAATGGATGCCGACTGAATCTAGCGGATTCCTACATCGATGATTCCACCTCGCCGCCCCTAAGGAGTTCCGTGATTTCGCCATTAAGCAACAAGATATCCAAAATCATCTCAGAAAGCATGGCGATGAAATCGTCTCGAAGGAATTCATCCGGCGATTTTGCGTAATGGTTGAACCAGACTCCAAAATCAAAATAGTAACATCCTTCGGATCTGCCGCGTCGGATTTCTTCGGGACGATCCACCTCCGGCCTCAGCCAGTCTGCGTGATTCGAGCCCAAGCCATCGAATTTGTCCATGAGCACGTCGAATTGCTGCTTCGTCCTTCCTATCTTGTGCAATTCGGATTCAAAATCCCCATCAATTTTCTTGTTCCAGAGCATCCAGTAAACGAAGTGGGTCTGACAACGATACCTGTCGTCGATCGGGTAAACTGAGAGCGTGTGAACCGATACCGAGTCGCCGCCGTTAAGCTTGGCTTTATATTGGAGGCGACTTTGAATTCGTCCGAGTGTCTGCCTGAAATCAATGAGACCGCGCTGTTCGGCAAGCACCGTGATTCGATCAACAAGTTTCGCATTGAGGTCCTTGAGGAATGATGACTGATGAAAGGCGACAGT
>JAYWDF010000515.1:0-5216 GCA_043779985.1 Akkermansiaceae bacterium
CAAGCTCCGCAAACTCGGCCTGCGCGAGGAAACCATCGGCTACGGGCCGTCGAAGGAAAAGTGGGAGGAGTTTGTCAAATTGGAGCGCGGGATTCGTCCCGCCTGAGTAGGATTCCTCTTGCCGTGTTCTCTTTTTGGATTACAGTTCCCCGCGATGATTAAAAGCTTCGCCGACCCGCTCACGGAAAAGATTTTCCGCGGCGAGAACCTGACGAGGAAAGAAGCCAAACTATTCGGCGACATCCGCATCGATAAAGCACAGGAACGCCTCGTGATTCTTCATCATTCATCCGAAAAAGATCTTCTACCCCTTCACTCGCTTCATTACCACAAACTCCACGGCACCAAGAGATACTCCATCGACGCCAATGCTCGCGCCTCGAAATGGCGCATCACTTTTACATGGGCCAACCAAGAGCTCACCGATGTTTCCCTCGTCAAAATCGAAGACACCCACTGATCCCATGAAACTCCGCACCAACCCCGCCGCCGGCCTGATCCACGATGAGCTGGAAGCACGTTCCATTCCTGCCGCCAAGGCCGCGCGTGACATGGCGATCCCGCGCAGCCGCCTCAGCGATATTTTCGCCGGGAGAAAAGGCGTCTCCGCCGATACCGCCCTGCGGTTCGAGCGCTATCTTGGCATTTCCGCAGCGCTTTTGATCCGCCTCCAGGCGGAGTATGATCTCAGCAAGGCGGTCGCCGACAAGGGACCTCAGATCAAACGAGAAATCCTTCCTGCTCCAAAATTCGCGATGGCCTAATCGCTTTTTTGATCCTCACCTCAAACTCAGAATCCTCCCCGCCACCGCCTCCCAATCCAGAAGGCGCATTTGCGCATTGGTGACAACGGTCCGGAGGACGCATCCCGGCTGGCCCGATGGAGGGCAATCCACCTCCGGCGTGAGATGGCACCAGCTCAGACGGATTGCCTCGTTCGCTTCGTCGTCGCTGTATCCCATCGCCTTAATCACATGGCTGTAACGGCGCGTCTATGACCGTCGCACTTCACTTGTCCCGGCATAGTGCAACGACGCCGGACCTTCCCTCGCCGGAGACTCATTCAAGAATAACTCACCGCCAAGGCGCAAAGGACGCCAAGGGACGCAGAGTTGTCCTGATAGTTTCCAATGACGTCCCGAGTTGATAAGTGTTCTCTTCCCTTTCGGCGCTTAACTCTTCAAAGTGGCTGTGGCGTCACGCCGCAGACCGTTGCCGGAGCGTCTCGCTCCGAATCTTTCTGAAAGCTGAAATCTTGCAAACTTCCCCTCAATACTGGCTCGGCAAACTCTCCAATCTCAACGTCGCCCGCACGGCGGATCGCGGCGCGGCCCCGCACAAGCCGCTGATGCTGCTCACCGTCATGGATCTGATCGAATCCGGTGACATCCCGGACGGCTGGGTGAAATATGATGTCCGTCTCGTTTCCCGCTTCCGCGATTACTGGGAACTGGTCCTCGAACGCCAACGCAATCAACCGGACATCCCCATGCCCTTCCACGCGCTCGGTGGTGCCAGGGACCGGGTCTGGCAAACCTTCAGTGCTTCCGGCGAACCCTCGGAAGCCAAGGCGACCACCCGCCTCTGTCACCTCGATCCTGATCTCTTCGCCTGCCTTCAAGATGCCGACTTCCGCCACAAGGCCCGGGAAACCCTCGTCTCCATCTATTTCACACCCCGCGAACAGGTCATGCTCTGCGCCCGTCTGGGCCTGCCGGTTCCCGATACCGCAGCCATTGAGGAGATGAAGCTGGACGCGGATGAGTTCAAGGCACGCCAGAAGAAGGGGCGCGACAGCCGCTTCAAGAGCGACGTACTCGGCGGATACTATTTCACCTGTGCACTCACCGGCTATCGCCTCGACACAGAAACCGGGTCAATCGTCCAAGCCGCCCACATTCATCAACACGCTGTCAGCGGCAACGACGATCCCCGTAATGGCCTCGCCCTCACTCCAGACGCCCACTGGATGTTCGATGCCGGACTATGGACGGTGATTCCCAAAGGCGATGACTTGCTGATTCACGTCGCGATCGGACGCTTCTCCGAGTCATCACCTCAAGGTCGTCTGCTGGCGTATTTCGATCAACAGCCACTCCACTTCCACGACCACGCCAGATTACGGCCGGATCCGGCGCATTTGGCTTGGCACCGAACCGCAAAGTTTTCGATCAGGTCCTGATTCTTAGGCCAAACCTGCAAGCACGACCAAAGGCACACCTACGTCATCGCGTGATCGGATTCAAAGGCTTTTTCTTGATAGATCGTCTAATTGTTATTACCACTTAAACGTTTTCCGGATACCCCCCACCGTCATTCAAAAGTTGGGAGCAATATCATGGCAAAACTAATCAATTCACTGAATCAAGGACGGCGTAACGTGACGTCGGGGGAGAGAAGATTCAGCAAGCGTCTGGAAGCACTATTGGAGGATGACTACCTCTGCTGGTTCGACGTCCCCATCGGTCCTGCCCGGCACTATCCCGACTTCCTGATTCTGCATCCGTCACGTGGCTTGCTATTGCTAGAGGTGAAGGACTGGAAACTCGAAACCCTCCACCACATCGACAAGATCTTCGCCGACCTTAATATCAACGGCGCGATCAAGAGGGTCGCGAACCCGCTGGAACAGGCACGGCAATACACGATGAACGTCGTGAACAAACTGTCAGAAGATCCCCAGCTCTGCCAAGCCGACGGCAACTATCAGGGCAAACTCTGTTTTCCTTACGGCTACGGCGTGGTGCTGTCGAACATCACCCGCAAGCAGCTCGACAGAGCACTCTCGGAAGAAGAGCAAAGCCTCGTCCTCCCCGGCCGCTTGGTGATCTGCAAGGACGAGATGACCGAGTCTGTCGATGCCATGGCCTTCCAGGAGCGGCTTTGGGGGATGTTCCATTATGATTTCAGAAGACGGCTCACCCTGCCGCAGATCGAGCGCATCCGCTGGCATCTGTTTCCGGAGATCCGGATCGGCGACCGGCAGACGACCTTGTTCTCGGACTTCGAGGAAAAGGGCGGCGGCCAGGCCGTCCCGGAAACGATTCCTGATCTGATCCGCGTCCTCGATCTCGAACAGGAAACACTTGCCCGGAACCTCGGCAGCGGCCACCGCGTGATCCACGGCGTGGCGGGCTCAGGGAAAACGCTGATCCTCGGCTACCGCTGCGTCCACCTCGCCGAAATGCTCCGCAAGCCGATCCTCGTCCTCTGCTTCAACATCTCCCTCGCCGCACGGCTGCGCTCCTTCATCGCCGAGCGCGGACTCGAAGGCCGGGTCAATGTCCACCACTTCCACGAATGGTGCGGCGAACAACTCCGGACCTATCATGTCGAACTAACCGACACCGGCGGCCAGCAATGGGTGCGGCAGGTCGAGGCGGTGATCCAGGGTGTCGATGCCGGCCGCATCCCGCGTGCCCAGTATGGCGCGATCATGATCGACGAAGGTCACGACTTCGAACCCGAGTGGCTGAAGCTCGTCACTCAGATGGTTGACCCCTCCACCGATTCGCTGCTACTGCTCTACGACGATGCCCAGTCGATCTACCGGAAATCCCGGGGTCTCGATTTCAGCCTGTCGAGTGTGGGCATCAAGGCCGCCGGGAGAACTTCCATTCTCCGGCTCAACTACCGCAACACCCGCGAGATCCTCCAGTTCGCCTGTGAGTTCGCCAGCAAGTTCATGGGCGCGAAAGCGGCGGACGACGACCACATCCCGATGATCCAACCCGAAACCGGCGGCGCATCCGGCCCCGGCCCTGCCTTCCGGCAGTTCGCCAGCATCGGCGACGAGATCGCCTACACCACGCGCTGCATCAAGGTCTGGCACGAGCGCGGGGATTTCCTCGGCGACATCGCCGTGATCTGTATGAAGCCGGACCACGGCAAACGGATCGCCCATCAGCTCCAAGCGCTCGGCATCCCCCATCTGCTCATGGCCACCCGCAGCGGCAAGCGGGCCTACGATCCCCGGAAACCCCAAGTCAACATCCTGTCCGTGCAAAGCAGCAAGGGCCTTGAGTTCCGCTCCGTGATCTTCATCGGCCTCGGCCAAATCGAATCCTCGGAAACCCAGGCCGCCCAGAACATGAAACTCCTCTACGTCGGCATGACCCGGGCAAAGGAACGGCTGCTGATCACGGCTTCGGGGAGGAATGAGTTTACGGAAAGGCTGGGAGCGATGACGGGGCCGGCCTGCGCCGTTGCTTAGTAGAGGCACCTTTCCACATCGTCCGGGACCGGGTGGCTTGCCAAGGGGCCGTGGATGTGGCAGTTAATGCTCATGAACGCCACACTCAGTCTCGATGAAGCCGGCAGGCTGGTGCTGCCAAACAGCGCCCTGCGCTTGCTTGGAATGAAGCCGGGCGACCAGGTTCGTGCCGATGTCAGCCCGAACCGCATCGACATTTGCCCGGAGCCTCCCGTCGTTTCCGAGGGTGTGATCGAAAACGGCGTTCTTGTGATGGCCCGGCAGGGAATCCCGATGGACGCCGCCGCCGCCGTGCGTGCCGACCGTGACGCCTTGGCCGAACGCTCACTCCCGCAATGAGTGCTCTTCTCGATAGCTCGGTGCTTGTCGCCGCGCTCGCCTCCGATGAACTCAAGCACGCCGAATGCCTCGCCCGTCTGCTGAATGGCGGCAATTGCATCTACTCCCACGCGTTACTTGAAACCTTCTCGACCCTGACGGGCGGAAAACTTGGTGTCAGGGTCACCTCCGATTTCGCCGTTCGAATGCTCTCTGAATCCGTTCTACCACGCGTCACCGTGATTGAACTTTCTTACGTGGAAATCATCCAGGCACTCGGAGTCGCTCAATCCCGCGGAATACGCGGCGGCGGCGTCTATGACTACATGCACCTCGTGGCAGCAAAAAAAGCCAACGCCACAGTCATCCACACTCTCAACATGGACGACTTTATGCATCTTCGTCGCGGAGATGATCCAGAAGTTCAGCTTCCGTAGCCGCGGGAGACCTGTCGGTCCGTTGAATTCAAAAATCCAAAATCAACAATCATCAATCGTCAATCTCCCCCTCTTCGCGCCAGCTCTCCAGTCTTGCGTCTTGTGTCTTCAAGTCTTGTGTCTCTCTCCCTCATCGGCCTCGGCCAAATCGAAGCCTCGGAAACCCAGGTCGCCCAGAACATGAAACTCCTCTACAAAGCCTGCCCGGCATAGCGCAGCGACGACGGGGCATGACCCGGGCCAAGGAA
>JAYWDF010000516.1:0-5212 GCA_043779985.1 Akkermansiaceae bacterium
CGCTGGCGGGGATAAAACCAAGAAGCGAAATGAATTTAGCGGTCCAATAGGGGAGAGGCCGCCCATGAGGCAGGTGGCCGGGGAGGGGGCTTTGAGGAGGTTTTTCGGGCTGAGCGGGGCGGAGACGGGCTACGTTTACACCGCCCGGGTGGTTTCCATTACAATTTTGGGTTGGTGTGGGCGGGGGACATGGACTAGGGTGCCGCTCCCCAAGGGGAATTTATGGCGATACAAGGTGAAGAATTGGCTCTGGCTTGCGCGAAGGCGGCAGATGAAGTGAAAGCGGAAAACATCCGGGTGCTCGACATGCGCGGGGTTTCCAACCTGACGGATTACATGGTGGTGTGCTCGGGAACCTCGATGCCGCAGCTGCGGGCGATTTTGCGCGATGTGGCTGGCACGGTCGAGGAACTCCACGGTGTGAAGCCGCACATGACGGAGGGCAAGGCTGACACCCGTTGGGTCGTCTTGGACTACATCGATGTCATGGTCCATGTGATGAGTGACGAGTTGCGCGAATACTACGGCTTGGAAGATCTGTGGAAGGACGCAAAGGAAGTGGCTTGGCACGCGACCACCAAGGGATGAGCAACGTGGCCTCGGGGCGGGGTGGGGATTTTTTCGGAATAGAAACGGACCTCATCCTCTCTCATGGACGCCGATGAGTGAATTTACCGAGTTAGTTGATGCCCATTACCAAGCGTTGTTTCGCTTCGGGATGTCGCTGACTCACAATGTGGACCGGGCGTCCGATCTGGTGCAGGAGACGTTCTGTATCTGGGCGGCCAAGAATGCCCAGCTGAGGGACCGCTCGAAGGCGAAGACGTGGCTCTTCACCACGCTGCATCGGGAGTTTCTTAACCAGCGCCGGCGTGCATCGAGATTTTCCGACGAGCCCCTCGATGAGGCAAAGGCCGGGGCGATCGAGGCCCCGGAGAATGATGCCGAGCGGCAAATGGACGGCCAACGGGCGATGGAGTTGCTAGGTGCGCTCGAGGAATCCTATCGGACTCCGCTCGCGCTTTTCTATCTCCAACAGCACAGCTACAAGGAAATCGCGGAGATCCTTGATATTCCGATCGGCACGGTGATGTCGCGGCTATCACGAGGGAAGGAAATGCTCAGGCGCCGGATGACGGCGGAGCCTTCCAGCGCGCCGAAAAACATTCTGCACATCGAACAGGGGGAGGGCCAGCACCGCCATGGATAAGGAGCAAGCACGGTTTGTTTTACGCAGTTTCCGCCCGGACGGAGCGGATGCGGGCGATCCTGATTTCGCGGAAGCGCTTGCGCTGGCGATGGGAAATCGTGAGTTGGGAGAATGGCTGGCGAGCGAGCGGGCCTTCGACGCGGATTTTGCAAAAGCGCTTGGCTCTGTGGATTTACCCGAGACCTTGCGCGAGGACATTATGGCTTGCCTGTCGGCCGAGCGCGGTGATTTCCCGCAAGCCGAGGACTTGAGCGATGCGGCCTGGATCGGCGCGATGGCGATGATCCAGCCGCCTGCCTCCTTGCGTGACGAGGTGATCGCGGCGATGGATCGCACGGTCATGGCTGACAAGCTTCCGGCGGCGGTTTCCTGGTTCCGGCGTGGGGCGATTCCGTTAGCGGCGGCGGCGGGCATCGCGGTGGCGTTTCTAATCACCCGGCCGGCGGGACCAACGACGGTGGCGAAGAATCCAAGGGTTCCGATCGAGCTGGTGCAGGCGTCGTTCGTGCGGACGTATGAGTCTCCTTCGTTTGACTTGGAGGAAAAGCGCGAGGACCACCAAGTCCTCGTCCAACACTTGAAAGAGCGGGACTTGCCATGCCCCGGTTGCTTGCCGCCTGGCCTGCAAGATGTCAAAGCGATCGGTTGCCGGGAACTGGTGGTCGATGGGAAACGCGGCTCGCTGGTATGCTTTCTAGCAGGTGAAAACGGCGTGGTCCATCTGGTGATTTTCCGCCGGGAGGATGTGAAGGGTGATTTTCCGCCGAGAGAAAGCCCGCTCTTCGCCCAAAGCGGAGACTGGTCGTCGGCACGGTGGGAAGAAGGAGGCAAGGTGTTCTTGGTGATGAGTAACACCAAGCGTGCCAAGCTCGCGGCGTTGTTCTGAAGCGGGGTGGCGGTCACGATTCAGGAGAACACCCGGAGTCCGCCAGGGATTCCACTAGCGCTTCGAAAACGTCCGGTTCCAAGGCCCGGTTCGGCGCGCCTTTCAGGCAGCTGTGGAACCATTTTCCAAGCACGGCCTTTCTCGCTGCGGGGAAGCTCCGGGTGAAGCCCGTTTCACCCGATTTGAGAAGTTCCTCGTCCCGGCGACCGTGGGCACGGGCCAACGTGCTGCGGTAACGGGAGAGAACCCAATCTAGCAGAACCCACGGGAAATTTGGGTTCTTCGGCGGTCCGAGCGAAAGGGATCTTCCCTCGCCGGTTCCGAGCTTGATGCCGCCGAGCAGGTCGATGCGCAAGTCGGGCAGGCTTCCGCCTTTGAACCAGGCCGCGCCGCCGCCGCCGAGCGCCCCAAGGGCCGTGCCGAGGCCGTGGGAGAGCCCGCCGGTCATGAGGTCAAACGCTAGGCCGGCTGAGCCGCCGACCACTGCCGAGATTACGGCGAGTTGTCCGCGACGGAGGCCCCATTTCGTCCAAGTTTCCTCGTCCTCGAGGTCGATGCCATGAAAAGCCTCGGGACTGGCGTCCGCCTTGAGAAGATGGTGTCGATAGATTTTGAGGAGCTCGTTGAAACAAGCCCGTTCGATCTCCGCAAGTTTGCTGAAATACGTTTTCGAGAGCGCCTCGGTCTGTTTTTTCCGCCGTGAGGGCACGGCGAGATCCCGTTCATCAAGCGTGGCGCTGACTCGCAGGACGAGAGCGTTTTCGAGAAAGCTGAGCACGGCTTCCGCCGCCTCTTCGCGCCGCCGCCCCCATTCGTCCTCGACCAAGCGGATCGTCTCCACGAGTTGTGGGCGGTGGGCCTCTTCGATTTCTAGCAGCGATTTGAGCAGGCGCAACCGTTCATCATAGCGGGCGTGGTGCGCGTCGAAGGTCCGGACGAGATTGAAGGCGCCGCCGAGCCGGGTTTTCCAAGCATCCTCGTCGGGCCCGGTGAGGTTCCCGCGGCGGTTGAGCAAGGCGAGGCGGGGGCGTCCGGTCCAGCGGAGGATTTCCATTTCTGCCAGAAAATCGTCGCGCAGCGGTTTCGCGGGATCGACCACATACAGGATGCCGGCACCGGCGACGAGCGGTTCAAGCAGGCGCTTTTCATCGCCGAACTCATCACCCGCCCCGGCGACGAAGCGGCGGAGGGTGTCCAGCCCGGGCGTGCCCTCGCCGTGCATGAGTTGGATGGCGCGCATCGCCTCCACGGGTCTCGAGAATCCCGGGGTGTCGATGAAGCGCACGCACTCCCGGTCCCCGAAGACCACGCGGTGCGGCTGGCAGCGGGTGGTCTCGCCCGGTGTGGGGCTGATGCGGACGAGCTCGTTATCATCGATCTCCAGCAAGGTCGCGATCACGGCGGATTTCCCCATGTTCACGCGTCCGACGACGGCGAAGACCGGGACATCCTGCGGAGCGGATAGACTCATTCTGCGAGATGGATTGCGGAACCGCTTTCAATCACGATCACGGGTCGCCCCAGATTCGCCAACTTCTCGACTCTAACTTTCCCGCGCACGCGGATCTTTTTTCCCTTTAAGTCAGCGAGCTTGGATTCCGCGAGCTCCGCGGGCGCGTCCTTGGTCATGATGGCGCCGCGGGGCTCGGTGTTGGCGGGATTTTTGGAAAACTGGAGGTACATCGTTTTCCGCGAGTTCGAGTATCCGATGTCGTGGAAGACCCCTTCGAGAATGACTTCCTGGCCGGATTGCGCCACGAGAAGCTCCTGGTCTGCGGGGGTGAAGATGCCGGCGCGTGCAGCGACGGCGGCTTGGGTGTTAGCCGTGGCGGTCTCTCGCTCCAAAGCGGATTGTTGCGCGGCGGCGGTGAGTGCTTGGGCCAAGCGGTTGGCTCGTTGTTCCGGGCTTTCTCCGGCGACCCGCGGCTCGGTTTCCACCGGTGAATCCGCCTGAGTCGCGGCGGGTTCGGGTTCGGGTTCGTCGGGTTTGGGCGGATGGACCTTGCGACTCGATTTTTTCGGCTTGGAGCGCTCTGCGGCAGTCTGCTTTTGCGCAAGCGCCGGCATGTCTTGGTTGAGCGAATTGTTCCAACGGATCAAGGCCCAGCCACCCAGGGAGATGGCAAGCAGTGCGACGCAGCCAATGAGAAGGAAGGGTATCCCTGAGGATTTCTTTTTTCGCGGAAGGGGCGCGGTGGGGGTTGCCGGACGCACGAACTTTTTCGTGGGGGCGGCAGGGGTGCCGTTGATGGCGGTGGCCAAGCGTTCCCGTGCTTCGTGAAGACTTGTGGTGCGTGCCGAGGCGCGCAGCCATTTCAACCAGCCTCCGAGTCCTCTACCGGTTTGCTCGTCGATCACTTTTCCGTTCCAGCCCATGAGATCTTCCGTCAGGCTGACGATGGCCTCCAAGCCGCGCTGGTTTTTGTTTTTCCCGAGCCATTTGAGAGGAGAAATCCAGAAGGTAACGCCGCGACCACTTTGCGCGTCACCGATGATGATGGTGTGGACATCGGTCTCGATCCAGATGGCCTCCTCCGTCAGGACATGAGAGAGAACCGCGCAGACTTCCAAGGCCTGACTGATGAGGTGGGCTGCCTGTTCCGGGGCGCAGGGGCCTTGCTCGATGAAGGATTGAAGCGGTGTGCCATCGACCCACTCGGTGACGATGTAAGGCATGCCGTCGACAGGATCGCAACCGCCGCAAGTGATCGAGCGCAACGCTGGATGATTGATTCCTGCCAGACGCGCAATGGCGATGTCGTAGGCGATTTGTTCGTCCTCTAGCAGTCCACCGCCGTCTACGCCGAAGGGGAAGAAGCGCCGCAGGGCGACGGGTTGCCGGGTCTCGGTATCGATCGCACGAAAGAGCACACCCGATGAATCCTGGACGACGAGATCCTCAATGTGGAAACGCTGACTCACAAGACGATGGTCTATCACACGAGATCCGGCGGGCCAAGCAGGGATGTGGAAAGAGAGGGGGATTGTTATTTTCAGTGCGGCAGGGGAGCGAACTCGATTTTCGAAAACCGCTCAGGCTGGTGGAAATCCGGAGCGCCGGGACCGAGGTCCGAGGCGCTGATGAATTTCTGCGCCGGGGACTCGAGGATGAAGGT
>JAYWDF010000517.1:0-1688 GCA_043779985.1 Akkermansiaceae bacterium
GGAAAATGCGCGCTTAGCTCAGTGGTAGAGCGCTTGCTTCACACGCAAGAAGTCGCAGGTTCGAACCCTGCAGCGCGCACCATTTCCCCGTTTTGCCAATTCGTGCCAGACGGTGTCGAATCGGGCCAGAACCCTTTATCTATCAGGCTTACCGGGCGATCCTCATTTTCCGCATCCGTGACAGCCGGTGCCACGCCGGGACTGGAAAAGTCGGGAGGCTGGGTGCGCTGGCGTGTGTCGTTGTCATCTTTCGCAAGCAGAGTCGGCAGCGAATTCCCAACCGCCCATTTCGGAAGCTTCTTGCCTCCACGCCTGCGCTTCACTGACCGGTACGTAGCCGTAAGGAGAATCACGCAGCGTCTTGGTTTTTCCGAACAATGTCGTCTTCCGGTGCGTGACGTGAAAAAGAAAAATCGAGAGCTTTCCTTCCTTGATGCGCTTGTAAACCGCCGCACGCGACACTGGACAATACATCCCCACCCCACCCGGCGAAACGGACGGCCCAATCAGTTCCGTGAGCAGATCAAACCATGCAGCACTCTCCTCCTGGGATCCATCCTTCCGGTAAATATGCGTGCCTGCATCGGATTTACCGATGGCTTTCTCCAATTCAGGAGGGATCTTCACAAACGGAAATTCGGTTTCCATATTGTCAACTTTGTTCTGAATTTTTTGCATCCGGCAGCTCTCGATACTTGAGCACCGTTGCGGCTCACACTTGGAAACCAAGGCTTCCTAAATTCGCCGATGGATGGTCGAATTCCAAATCGCGGCCAAGCGGAGCCCCATGAAGCATCTGAAGATCACAATGCCGACACCCTCAAACTTTACCTACGACCTGCCTCCGGAGAGTGAACCTTCCGTCGTCCGCGAAGGGGACATCGAATCCGGCTTCATCGGCAAGCTTCAGGGGCTCAAATACGACTACCGCCCGGACATCACGGACCGCGCCACGCTGGAGCAGAACTTCCGCGAAAAGTTCGAGGCATTGAACCGCGTCAAGCTTACCGACTCCGAATTCGCCCGCCTGCACGACGAGATCATCACGCCCGATATTTTCACGGCGTCGAAGACCCTCCGCAGCATCAATGCCTTCACCCGCGATGACGGCACGCCGCTGAACTACACCCTGGTCAACCTCAAGGACTGGTGCAAAAACCACTTCGAGGTCATCAACCAGCTCCGCATCAACACGGACAACAGCCACCACCGGTACGATGTGATCCTGCTCATCAACGGCGTGCCCGTGGCGCAGATCGAGCTGAAGACCCTCGGCGTCAATCCGCGCCGGGCCATGGAGCAGATCGTCGAATACAAGAACGATCCCGGCAACGGTTACACCAAGACGCTGCTCTGCTTCATGCAGCTCTTCATCGTCAGCAATCGCGACCGCACCTACTACTTCGCGAACAACAACGCCCGCCACTTCGCCTTCAACGCCGATGAGCGATTCCTGCCCGTCTATGAGTTCGCGGACGAGGATAACCGGAAGATTACCCACCTCGACGAATTCGCCGAGCGCTTCCTGAAGAAGTGCGACCTTGGCCGGACCATCAGTCGTTACATAGTCCTGCTCGCCGGGGAGCAAAAGCTCATGATCATGCGGCCCTATCAGGTCTATGCCGTGCAGCACATGGTGAAGTGCATCGAGGAGGACAACGGCAACGGCTTCATCTGGCACACCACCG
>JAYWDF010000518.1:0-1687 GCA_043779985.1 Akkermansiaceae bacterium
ATATCCGCGATGTGGAAACGGTCGCCGTGGGTGAGCTCGTTATGAAAAAGCTGGGTCCCGTTGTCATCGATCACGTGGCCGAGGTCGCAAATCTCGTCCTTGCCGTCGTTATCCACATCGGCGATGCGAATCTGATGACCCTCCGAGCCGGGCAGGACACTCTGATCCTGAGCGAGCGTCCAACGTTGGGTGATGGCTCCATTTCGATAGTCCCACGCGGTGAACTGGCGATAGAACTCGCCGCTTGAGGCACGATTGTAGCCATACATGACGACACTCGGCCGCTTGCCGTCGAGGTAGGCAATCATCGCCTTGCTGGTAAGTGTGCCATGCTGCGCCCAGGAGTTTGGCATGGTGGCGCGGGCTTTCTCGCCACCCGTCTGACCGTCGATGACGGAAAGGTATTGAATGGAATCATTGGCCGCCGTGATCGTAACGCCCGTGCCGGTGATCACCCCATTGGCAGTGCGGACGAGCACCTCCGCCTTGCCGTCGCCATCCATGTCATAAACCGTGACGTTGTCAGTGTCTCCGATGCTGATGGCCGAGGAGCCCGGCTCATAGGCATATTGGTTGGTGCTGTTCGGGCCCATGGCCATGCGCCAGAGAAAGGTTCCATCGCTTTTGTAAGCTTCGAGGAATTGTGCTTGGCTGGCCGTTGTGGAAAGGCGGTCGACCACGAAGTCGTAAGCGCCGTCACCATCGAGATCGCCGACCCAGGCGAATTTCACATCGTAGGTCTGTAACGTGCCGGTATCCGTGCCGGTGGAGCGCAGAGGAATGCTCAGGTAGGATTTGACCGCCGTGGTGGCGGCGAGGCTAACTGTTTCCGAGGGCGCTTGCTCCACGCCATTGATGACGGGACGCACGAAATAAGAATACGTCGTGGAACTCAGATTGGCCGGCGTGTCGGTGTAGTCGGTAGTCGTCGTGAGGGGCGAGGCGTTGAGCTTGGCGGCGGCCCCGCCATTGGCCGAGCGGTAGAGATTGAATGCAACGGCCGTGGGATCATTACCAAACAACCGCCAACTCACGTAGGTCTGCGTGCTGCTTTTTTTCACCGCGACCATCCCACGATTCAGGGTCTCCATTTGTCGCTGCGCAAAGGCCGTCCCACCGAGCAGAAAGCCGGCGGAAATGATGAGAATGGGGGTGGAAAATGGGGCTTTCATGATGCTTTCCACTCGGGCAAACATGCCCGGATAAGATCGACCAAAGATCCCGCACGACAAATACATTGTCCATCCCCTGAATGGGTTAACGGACATTTGGGTAGCTACCTGGGTCCACCCGACCGGGCGCTTGTGTTCCCGAAACTTTCAAGCGAATGCCCGCTGGCAAAACCAAACCACTCCCGCCGCGATCACCAAGGCGGATAGCCCGAGGCTCCCGAATCGCGCAAACCACGTCGTCTTCCGCAAATAGAGCAACATCGGCAGGATCAGGATCACGATCGCAAGCTGCCCGGTTTCCACTCCCAGATTGAAGGCGAGCAGGGACGGCAGGATCGAATGGCCCCCGGCACCCAAACCGATCCCCCTCAGCACCACGGCAAATCCCAAGCCATGGACCAGCCCGAAGGCAAACGTCAACAAGCCACGCCGCGTGTCCACAACCTTCCAGCCGATGTTTTCAACTCCGACATACACGATAGACAGCGCGATGAACGATTCCACCCAGCGCGTAG
>JAYWDF010000519.1:0-1682 GCA_043779985.1 Akkermansiaceae bacterium
GACGGCCAAGCGGCGATGCGCGTGCGTGTGCTCCAGGGTGAGCGCGAGATGGCCAAGGATAACTGGGAACTCGGCGGCTTCGATGTGCCGTTTTCCCCCTCCCCGAAGGGTCACGCCCGCGTCGGTGTGCAATTTAAAATCGACGAAAACGGAATCCTGGAGGCCCTCGCCCGCGACGTCGCCACCGGAATCGACACCGTGATTCATATCGAAAGCGCCGCCGTAAATGTCGATGACGCGGCCGTGGAGGCGATGGTCAGCGACTCCGTGGAGCACGCCTTCACCGACATGGAGGAACGGGTTTTCACCGAGGCGAGAATGAAGGCGGAAGAGCTGCTACCCGCTGTGCAGGCAGTCTTAAGCCAAGGTCTTGCGCTCGATGGGGAGCGCGGTGAAATCGAGTCCGCCGCCGCTGCCGTTAGGATCGCGCTCGCGAAAGGTGCCGCCAACCCGCTCAAGGCAGCCGTGCAGCGTCTGGATTCCGCGACCGAGGCGCTTGCCGCCCGCTTGGTCGAGCAGGCGATGGATGCCGCCTTGGATCGCCAACTCGCGGGTGATTAAGTAGTCAAAGCAGCTTGCACTTGGCAGCATCCACCTCCATGATGTGCCGCTTTCACTTCGCACGATGAATTCCAGTTTATTTGACCCCAACAATCACGTCCCCGAGGTGACTCCGGACGACAGTTGGGGTGATGCACCGGACTTCCATTCGGAAACGGCCGTGTCGCCCTCCGTTTTACCACGAAGGCGCTCGGTCACCGACCGAACATCAAGCCCCGGCGCAGCCTCAGCCGACGTCGCCGGGATCGGCCTGCGAATCGAGTCGAATTACACCCGTGGGGAAGCGACGGATTCGCCACAACGTCTTGAGGTCCAGGAAATCGGCGGCAGCGTCTATCGCCTTGAGGACAGCATGCCCACTCCACCGAAAGTCGCCCGCCAATTGACGTTTCATGAAAAGCCGATTTTCAAAAAACGCGGCGAAAATCTAACTGGCGAGGGCCGGGATTGGGGAAAAGCCCCCCGTCAGCCCAAGCGTTGGCTGGTGGGAATCGGATTGGGGGTTGGGGTGTTGGTAGTGTCATTGTTGATGGTGCTACCCGCGATCAACGCCCCGAGCACCCTCCAAGCTCACCCGGAGGCAGGAATCCTGAGCGTGGTGAATGAGGAGAAAATCGCGGGCATGGACGCGCTGAACCTCCTTCTGACCAAGCAGCCCGAGGCGATGGAAATTTTCCAAACCTACGCCCGCGCCTCGCAGCCGGATGAAGTTCTCCTGCGGATTCGGGATGGCCGGGCGTTGACGGATACGCTCCACGGGTCTTGGCATCCGCTCGGAATTTCCAAATCGTGGATTCCATCGGCCGATTCGACCTGGACGGTGCTGGACCTTGCCAACCACCCTTGCGCGATCCTCAGTGGAGATTTCCCCGACCACTCGAAATTCACGGCTTATTTTATCAACCTAGGCAATCAGCTGCAGCTCGACTGGAAAGCCACGACCGCTTTCGGGACGGCTTCCTTCGGGCAGTTGGCAGAAAACCAGGGAGACGGTCACGAAATCCGCGGATTGATCTCAAATGCCGAGTATTACAGCGCCACCTGGCCGGAAGCCGATTACCAGTGCTACCGCTTCGTCGCCCCTGACGAAAAGACCTCCATTTGGTGCTACGCCCGCCGCG
>JAYWDF010000520.1:0-1680 GCA_043779985.1 Akkermansiaceae bacterium
TCCGCGTCGTCCGCGGTATTGAGGATGAAGGTGTGGGATGGGTGGGCGGCCCCCATCTCATCGATCACCTCGCGGCAAAGTGACACCAGGTTCATCGGCTGGGGAGAAACCTCCATCTTCGCACCCAGACGAGTTCCCGTGAAATCGAGGAGATCCCGGACCAGATGGTTCATCGCATCCAGGCTGCAACGAAGGGTGGCTGCCATGCGCAGGGATGCGGGATCGAGCGTGGTCGATTCCTCCAGCAAATAGGCAACCATCGTCGCTGCGGCGAGAGGATTCCGGAGGTCGTGGCTCAGGATTCCGAGGAAGCACTCGCGAGAGGCATCCACGCTGCGAACAAAGCTTTCGATGGATACGGCCAGCAACTGATCGATCCCCTCGTTGAAACGGACAAGGTCCTGCATTTCATGAGGATGGGCCTCGGGTAGGCTCAGAATCCATAGTTGGACCACGCTGGCCCGCAGTGCCCGGTACTCCGCCACCAGTTCGCGCAACTCAAATCCGGAGGACAGCCGGCCTAGGGCATGCAGATTCGACGCCCCGTCCACTCGGTCGCTGGCCTTGCCCCGCTTACTCTGGCCGCCCTCCCCGAGGCCTTTGGATTTGTCGGCCTGCTGGGTATCCGTCTGGGAAGACTTCATGTCCCGGGCCATCGCGAGCAGCATCTCCTCGGCATGATCGCGCAAAACAAAGCGGCTGGCGACCTGCCCCGGCCAAATGCTGCGGGCAAAGGATTCCCACTCGTTCAGGATCGGTTCCACATTGGTGAGAATAAAGTCAGCAAGCCTCATGATCGCATGGTAGGCGGGAGCAATGGATTGGCGAGGGGAAACAAAAGCAAGCCGGGACCGGGTGGGGACAAGGCAAGGGAGGAAGCGTGAGGGAGACAGGACTTGCCAAGACGCGGGCTTCCTGCCGGTTCTTTGTTAGTTGCGATTCAGGCGATATCCAGCTTCGGCAACCCATTCACCACCTTCATCGTCTCCAGCCCCACGGTCACCACCCCGAAATGCTACTCTCACGACTTCTAATTCCCATACGGCGGCGTATCCTCCCGCACGACCGACAACTCCGGTTCTTCCTGAAACTTGCCAGACGTCGGATACCGCACCTCTTTCGCCGGGAAGATCTCCACGATTTTCCCATCCTTCATGATGTGGATCGACGTATTGGTGCTCGCTGCCACGGCTCTGGCGCGGTCGGCCGCGCGGATCATGGCTTGGTCTGCTTGTTGAAACCAATTGCTTGCTCTCATGGCGGGTCGCTCCTGCTGATTAAAATCGGTCGCTCACCGGAATTATCGTAAAGTCTCCAGTCATGGACAAGCGGTTTGTAGAGCGCATGAAAATTGGAGATTCCCGCGTGAAAGCGCCGCCGGATAACGAGTTCAGGGATATTGTGTCCACCTTGTGCTACGCGGTCCGCTACCCGCGACACGGCCAGATCTTCGCTGGGCAGTTGGAGGAAGAACAAGGCCACCTGAAAACCCGCTCGCTTTCACTTCGGGATCATGGGAAGGAAATTGCAAATCTCGGAGTCAAAGCCGGTGAATAGCACTGTGAAAGATCTTGAAACTCCGCGAAACATTCCTATCAGGATCGATGTGGACCGCTACGCTTCGAGCACAATCGACCTTCGCCAATCCACCCATATAATATCCGGATTTTTGAAGAAGCC
>JAYWDF010000521.1:0-1680 GCA_043779985.1 Akkermansiaceae bacterium
ATCCCACCGTTACGCTGGGGTATTCTCGGCACCGCCCGCATCGTCCGCCGGAACTGGCAGGGAATGCGCAACAGCGGTGCGGCGGAGTTGGTGGCGATCGCCAGCCGTGATTTGGAGAAGGCCCAATCATTCATCAATGGTCTGCAAGCGGAGTTTCCATGGCCGCACCCACCTACCGCGTTTGGTAGCTATGAATCGTTGATCGCCAGTCCGGAGGTGGATGCCATCTACATTCCGCTGCCCACCGGGGTGCGGAAGGAATGGGTGATCCGAGCCGCAGAGGCTGGGAAACACGTTCTATGCGAGAAGCCCTGTGCCGTCAGTGCGGCTGAATTGCAGGAGATGATTTCTGCCTGCGCACGCCACGGAGTGCTGTTCATGGACGGCGTGATGTTCATGCATGATCCCCGCTATCAGAAGTTGCGGCATATCCTCGACGATGGGACGAGCGTGGGTGCGATCAGGCGGATCACCTCGGCATTCAGCTACCGGGCCGGGGATGATTTCGCGGGCAACGACATCCGCAGCCAAGTGGAATTGGAACCGACCGGCTGCCTCGGCGACCTCGGATGGTATTGCCTGCGGGCCATGCTCTGGGCGATGAATTGGGAAATGCCTCGGCGCGTCTCCGGGCGCGTGCTCGACGGTGGAACCTCGATCATGGATTTTTCTGCGGAGCTGGATTTCTCCGGCGGCGTCACGGCGGCATTCCATTGCTCGTTCCTGGCGCCCAAGCAAATGTGGTTCAATGTGAGTGGCTCGGAGGGGTATGTCCGCGTGCCGGATTTCATCTCACCCGTGGCCGATAATGACACCGACTGGGAGTTGAACTACAAGCGCGAGCCGCGGGCGGCGGATCCGGGCGTGGGCAGCGAGGCTCTCATGTTCGCCCGGTTTGCCGCCGAGGTGGCGGGCGGTGCCGGCAACTCCCCGTGGGCGGAAATTTCGATGAAGACCCAGGTGCTGCTGGACGCTTGTGAACGTTCCGCCCGCACGGGCCTGCCGGAATTTTTAGAATGAACCGATGTTCCATTTGCTTCTTCGACCTCACCGGCACGGTTGTTGCGACTTGAAGCAACCTTTCCCGCGCGGGCAGGAAAGAATGTCGAGCATCGCGAAGGGCTTCCTGCTTGGAGTAACAAATTCCTGGGACCGAAAGCTCGATCGTCGTTTTTCCGAACAACTCGCAAGGATTCATCAAGGGCTTCGAATGCTTCACCGCTACGGGCCGTTGCGGCAGGTGCTCGGCGCGATGCCCATGTGCTTGCGGAACAGCCGCGAGAAATAAAACGGATCCTCGTAGCCCACCGCCGCGGCGGCCTCGCTCACGTTGTGGGTTCCCCGTTGGAGCAACTCCATCGCCGTCTGGAGCCGCAGGCGAATCAGCAGGCCGAATGGCGGCAATCCCGTCTGCTTGCGGCAGAGTTGGGTGAAATGAGGCACGCTGATGTGGCTTTCTCGGGCCAGTTCTTCAAGTGTCCATGGATGTGACAGATCCTCGCGCATCATCGCCAGTGCTTTTAGCAGGCGGTTTTCCGCCCGGCGGGAACGACTGCCGGAAGTCCGCTGATGGACTTTCGCCAGACCTAACAACCTGGCGAACGCAGTGGACAGTCCGGTCATCGCGGCCTCGCTGAAACCATGGGTCGCGTGGCGAAAGGTATCCTCAAACGCGTCGAA
>JAYWDF010000522.1:0-1680 GCA_043779985.1 Akkermansiaceae bacterium
AGTGAATTGAAAGGCCTCCGCGACCAGTGTGGCGGCGACAGGGCCTGAGGGAGGCAACGCGAGAATCGGCTGGTGAGCTGCGGTGACAGGCTGACCGGCCGGGACCACCTTAGCACGTAAGGCGGGGTCTGGAGCGCCGGCAAGCAGGGCAGCGGTGCCGAGCAGCAGCACGCCTGATCGGACTGATAAACTCGAAAGGAAGCGGATTATGTTCATAAATATTGGCTCAACGATGGGTCAAAACAACAACAGCAGATATCCCACCCGGAGAAAGGGGCGAAATTGCGTCGGCGAAGTGTCATTTTACGTCACCACCCGAGCCGCCCTAAGAGAAAGTTGCCCGCAACGGTCCGCTTCTCCGACGAGTTAAACGCCCATTCTCGAATCGACCCGTCGTGGACAACTCTTGGAAGAGAGAGAAAACTCTTCGACTCTCCTCCGCCACAAGATTTCAACTGCTAGACGCCGGTTTCACCCACAGATTCGGCGGAAGAGGCATTGAAAAATGCAATTTGGTGCCTTGACGAAAGAACCACCACTCTCTTGCGTAATTCGCACGTCAAATATGAATTATTTAACCCAAACAAAAATCCTCATATTGTCGATGACGACGCTCGCTGTGGGCTGCATCACTGCAAACGCCGCTGAATGGTTGACCATTCCGGCCAAACAAGGAACGTCCAATGGCAAAAGGGTTGTGCTTATTTCTGGGGACGAGGAATACCGCAGTGAAGAATCCTGCCCTAGACTCGGCAGATTTAATGATCATGGTCGTCAATGCCACTTTCCACCTAACGGGACTGAAAGCTCCTGCAAAGGCTGATGTCACGCCTGTCGATACCTTCCAACCGACGGAATACAGTGCGATCAACAGTCAGGATTTTTATAAAACCCTCAATCTTAAGCCAGACGACTACGCGCTTGGAAAAAGTCCCGCTACCGGCCTTCCGGGCGAAGCACCGAAAGAACAGTCGAACAATGACCTTGAGCGCCACGCCCCGCACGACGAACCCGCCACAGCCACCACTGCACGATCGCAAGCAATCGCGCCGCCATCGCTAGGCGAGCGGATCGTTTCCCGCCGTGAGTCCTGATCCGTGACGCGATCACCAGCGAATGCCGGAAAACCGGACGACCGTTTCAACGTACAACCTCCTCCTAAAACCACTTTCCACCCATGATCACACCACACCAATGTTTCTTCGCCATACTGGCATGGGCTGCCATCGCCTGCGCGGGCGCGGCTGAGTCCACGCTCGAGTCGGATTTTAAAAATCCGCCTGTAAAGACACGTCCTTATGTATGGTGGCACTGGATGGGTTCTAACTTTTCCAAAGAAGGCATCACCAAGGACCTTGAGGCCATGAAAGCTTCCGGCATCGGCGGCGCGACAATTTTCAACATCGCCTCCGCCGTTCAGGAGTCTCACAAGCCGACTCTCAACAACCCCTGGCCGGACCAGACCTACCGCAGCCCGAAATACTGGGAGGCCCTGCGCCACGCCGCTGCCGAAGCACAGCGCCTCGGTTTGGAAATCGGCCTGCACAACACCGTCGGCTACTCCACCACCGGTGGACCGTGGATCGACGAGGAGAAAAACATGCAGAACCTCGTGTCGAAATCCATCACGGTGGAGGGCGGCAAACACATCTCCATGGACATCCCGAGACCGGATCCCAC
>JAYWDF010000523.1:0-1678 GCA_043779985.1 Akkermansiaceae bacterium
CGGTGGATGCGCAGCGTGGGATCAGTGCCGATCCATCCGGGCTCGCCCTTCGCAGTCACAAACACCACGCCGATGGGCATGTCCGGCTGTGTGTCGGCCAAGTGGATCATTTCGGCCTCGGCCTTGTCGCACATCTCGATCCATTCCATTTTCATCTCGATGGTGAGCGTATCCCAACTGCCGTAGTCGATATTCGGAATCACCTCAAATCCGGCAGCACGCAGCGCCGCCGCATCCCGTTCACTCGCCGTAGCCAGCGCCTCGACGGCATCGTGGAAAAAATCAAAATCCTTCGAAAACCGGGGCGAATCGGGCGTCGTGTTGAGAACCAGCCCACCGGCAAAAAGGCTCCCTTCGGACCGGTTCGCCACGATCACCGCGAGCACCTCGCGTTAAAAATCGGTCAGAGGCATTTGTTCAGTTCTTGTGCCGCCTGCCAGGCTTTGTGGTTCCCATACTCTCTCAGGTGGTGGACGACCTGCCGGACATCGTCAAGGTACCGGACGCGCGCTTGCGGGTGCCAAAACCAGAAACAAGCGATTTCGTATTCTTTAACCAACGCCTCCGCCCGCGCGACCAACTCGGGCGGCGCGGGAATCCGGGGAGGTTCCACCATGGCGGCTGAGACGCTCATTGCACAGAACCCCTGCCACAATCCGCCCGCGCCCGCAAGCCTCCGCTCTCCCGTTTGATTTTCCTTCCCAACCAACCACCCAACCCATGCGCGTTCGCCACTCACACCCACTCCTCGCCGCCTCCGCCCTGCTGTGCTCGCTTTCCGGCTTGAAAGCCGAAACCAGTGGCATGTCCGAGTTCCTCAAAACCAAATACGGCTTCTTCGTCCACTACGTCTGGGGCGGCGATCAGAAGAAGTCGCTAACGCTCGGGCGCGATGCCAAACCGCTGGCCACCTTCGATGAATTCGCCAACGCCTTCGATGCACCCGGATTCGCCCGCGACCTCGAAAGCTGGGGCGTGGAATACGTCATTCTCACCGCCTGGCACTATAACATCAACCCGCTCTTCCCCAGCGAGACGATGAAGAAGTGGGGCATGGAAAACCACACCTGCAAGCGTGACCTGCTGCGCGACGTGATCACCGCCTGCAAGGCCAAGGGCATCCGGGTGATGCTCTACACCCACCCCCGCGACGGCCACGATCTCGCCCATGAGGACCAGGTGAAAACCGGTTGGGGCGGTCCCAACGGCACCGATCCGGATTGGGCGAAATTTGATCGCAAAAAGTGGAACGATTTCACCAACGAACTCTATCAGGAACTCATCACCCGCTATGGCAATGACATCATCGGCATCTTCTCGGATGAAGGCAGTGGCGCAGGTGATAGTTATCGCGTCGTCGATTACCCGCGCCTGCGGCAGACGGTCAAAGCACTCCAGCCGGACCTGATGATGGAGCAGAATTTTTACGGCACCACCTACTCGCTCGATGTCGGTTGTAAGGAATACGCCTACTGGGGCGAGTTCGCCAACCGCGATGGCAATGCCTGGCCCGCCTATCGCATGCCCGTGGCCACCGTTTTCGCACCATCATGGTATGCGACCAAACCCGCCGGGGAAAACGTCGCAGCCTTCAAGCCGGAGGACATGTTCCGCTACACCGTCCTCCAAGCCGGAGCCAACCACGAGGGCGGCGGCGTCCAGTGGGCCGCTGGAAATT
>JAYWDF010000524.1:0-5184 GCA_043779985.1 Akkermansiaceae bacterium
GCGGGACTTTCAAACGCCGTCCTAACGGGCGGCCGCCTCGGGCGCTATGACTATCAGGGCACCACGGTCATCGATGACACTTACAATGCGAACCCGGAGTCGATGGCGGCTGCCATCGAAACCCTCGCGGACACCCCGGTGGTCAATGGCTCACGCCGCATCATCGTGCTGGGACGCATGGGGGAGCTCGGGGCGCACGGTCCTGCTGCCCATCTTCGCACCGGCGCGCTCGCCGCAGAGCGCCACCTCACGGTGATTGCCGTCGGTGAAGGTGCCGAGGGCATCGCCGAGGGCGCGAAGAACGCGCCTTATTTTCCGGACCTCGAGCAAGCTGCCAAGTGGCTGACCCGCGAGGTGAAACCTGGTGACATTGTCCTCTTCAAGGGCAGTCGCACCGCCACTGTAGAGCGCGTCATGCACGCCGCATTCCCCCGCAACTGATGCTCCCTGCGATTTACGATTTCTGGTATCAAGCATTCGAGGCCGAGCTCGCATCCGGCCACCACGGCTGGGCGCACGCTTGTTCGTTTCTCAATCTTTTCCAGTATATTACCTTCCGTGCAGCCAGCGCTGGCTTGCTGGCGTTCATTCTCTCGGTGATTTTTGGACCCTGGGTGATCCGGCGGCTGATATCCCTCAAAGTCGGCCAGCCGATCCGCACGGCGGCGGAGGTGCACAAGCTCGCCGAGCTGCATGGTGGGAAAATCGGCACGCCGACAATGGGTGGTGTCCTAATCATCGGTGCGGTGTTAGTTTCTACTTTGGTCTGTGCCCGGCCGCTCAATCCCTTCATCGCGGTGTGCGCCTGCACCATGGCGGCCTGTGGCTTGCTCGGATTTTGTGATGACTATAAGAAGGTGAGGGAGAAGAAGTCCGACGGCATCAGCAGCAGGAAGAAGCTCGCTTGGCAGCTTGTGATCGCTTTGGTCGCCGCGTGTTTCCTCTATTTTAAAAAGGAAATCTCCGGATTCGGGGCCTCTCCCCAACAGATTGCCGAAGGACTCGCTGGATACCGCCTCGGGCAGAACCCGATCGGGATTGGTGCGGTTTGCTTTCCGTTGTTCAAGGTGGCCATCGTCGATCTACACTGGCTGATCATCCCGTTTTTCGCGCTCGTGATCGTCGGCTGTTCGAATGCGGTGAACCTCACGGACGGACTGGATGGTCTGGCGACGGGGACGACGGTCAGCGTGGCGCTTTCCTATGCGTTTCTGGCCTATCTAGCCGGTCATTTTTTCATGGCGACAGAATACTTGGTGATTCCCCACAACCGCTACATCGGCGAGTTGGCCGTTTTTCTAATGGCTCTGGCGGGCGCCGGATTTGGATTCCTGTGGTTCAACTGCCATCCGGCGAAAGTGTTCATGGGGGACACAGGTTCGCTCGCGATCGGCGGGGCGCTCGGGACTGCGGCGATCTGCACCAAGCAGGAGCTGCTGCTGGTCATCATCGGTGGAGTCTTCGTGATGGAGGCCATGTCGGTGATTCTCCAAGTGGCCAGCTTTAAGTTGCGCAAGAAGCGGATCTTCAAGATGTCGCCGATTCACCATCACTTCGAACTTCTTGGATGGCATGAAAACCAGGTGATCATTCGCTTCTGGATCATTTCGATCATGCTTGCCCTGTTCGGACTCGCCCTTCTTAAGATCGCCTAACCGTATCATGAATCTCGCAGGAAAACATGTCGCTATCCTTGGCGTTGGCCGCAGCGGCCGGGCCGCTGCGGCGCTCGCCTTGCGTGAAGGCGCGACGGTTTCCGCATGGGACAGCGCGGGGCCGGATGCCTTCGCCGGGATGCCCGCCGGAGTGGAAATTCATCCGCTGGCGACCGAAGCCAGCGGGCGGGAACTGGTATCGGATGTGTTGGTGGTGAGCCCGGGCATCGACACCTACGGATCCTACGTTGCGGCGTTTTCCACGCATTCCGCAGAGGTGATCGGTGAGGTGGAGCTGGCAGCCCGTTTCTATCAAGGCCGGATCGTCGGCATCACCGGGACGAACGGCAAAACGACCACGACGGAACTGGTCGAGCGGATCCTCGCCCACGCAGGCCTCGGGGGAACCGCTTGCGGAAACTACGGGACGCCTTTCGCGGAAGTGGTGCTCCAGCCGAATCCGCCGGCGGTGGTATCGCTGGAGCTCAGCTCGTTCCAGTTGGAAACTATTTCCACGCTGCATCCGGTGGTCGCGATTTGGCTGAATTTCGCGCCGGATCACATGGACCGCTACCCGACCGTGGAAGCCTATCGCGCTGCCAAGCTGCGGATTTTCGAAAGCCAAACTGCTGCCGATACCGCCGTGGTGCGCGTCGGGGAAGCCCTTCCTGCGCTGGTGGCGAAGGTGGTGACATTTTCGACCACGGACCGCACGGCGGACTGGCATTCGGAGGGCAGCACCATCGAGCACGGTGGCGAGACCTGGCTTGATATGGACCGCGATACCAGCCTGCGCGGGCTCCATAATGCGGAGAATACGATGGCGGCCCTCGCGGCTTGCCTGGCACTGGGGATTTCCCCTGCGGCCATGCGCGAGGCGCTTCACGGCTACGCGCCACCGCCGCACCGCTGCGAGCTCATCCGCACTCTCGACGGGGTGGAATACTTGAACGATTCGAAGGCGACCAACCTCCATGCGTTAGAAAGCGCGCTGCGCTCACAAACCCGGCCCGTGGTGCTCATCGCCGGCGGCAAGGAGAAGGGCTTGGATTACACGCCGGTGGTTCCGCTCTTGACGCAGAAGGCGCTCGCGGTTGTCACCTTCGGGCAGATTGCCAGACCGCTGGCCGCGCTATTTTCTCCGGCGGTGACCTGTGAATCCGTATCTACCTTGGCGGATGCCGTTGCCACTGCCCGCAGTCTTGCCCCTCGCGGATCCACCATCCTGCTTTCGCCGGGAACCTCGTCGTTCGACCAGTTCACCGGTTACGAACAACGCGGAAACGCTTTCCGAGATCTCGTCCATCAACTCCGTTAACTGCCATGAAGCCCCACACCCTCCCCGTTAAACGCCGTCCTGCTTCAAAAGGAATCTTCAAGCGCCTGAGCGCCGTCACCGGCAACCGCAAGCAACGCGTCGCCGCGACGGCGACCGCGGAGATGGAAGCGGACGATAACAGTTCGAAAATCTCGCGGGCGCTGACGATCATTTTCCTGATCCACATCGTGGCGATCGGTTTGATCTTCGTGCATCAGAAATTCCTCGAAGGCAGGACCCCCGACGAGCCGAAAACGGCAAAGGTGGCAAAGACCGGGCACAAGGCGGAGCCGGCTGCGGCGGTGGCTGCAGTCGCCGCCGCGCCTCGCCAGCAGGACCTGCCGCGCTTGGAACGATGGGATAAGGCGCGGCCGGTGGTGGCGGGCGACAATTACTCGCGGATCGCGGCTGCGGAGGGCGTGGACGAAGGGGACTTGCGGCTGATCAACAAGCATGTGGAAATCACGCCCGGGTTGGTTCTCAAAATTCCGCCTAAGCGGCTGATCGTCGCCATGGATCCGCCGGAGGTCGCTGCCATCCGGCATCAGGCTCCGCTCGACCGCGATCGTGGCTTGGTCGAGGCTCTCCCGGTAGATGTCAGCGGTGCGCCCCGCGCTCAACTCGTTCGTTCCAATCTCGCGCGTCCGGCTCCGACGGAGACTGCCGCCCGTGCGAGCGCTTCCGGCAAAAGCTATGTCGTGCAGAATGGTGACAGCGTCTGGCGTATTGCCAACCGCTTCAAGGTGAATCAGGATGCGCTGATGAAGGCCAACGGCATCAGCGATGCCCGTAAGGTCAGAGTCGGCATGAGCCTGGCTATTCCTAACTGAATCATTTCTATCATGACCCGTCACTGCTCCATCATTCTTTGTGCCGCGGTGGCGACCTTGGTCGCGCTCGGGCTGATCATGCTGACGAGCACGGGGGCCTGGGTGAAGGGATTCGGTCCCTATCATTTCCTGCAACGTCAGTCGATCATGGTGGTGGTCGGGCTGATCGCGGCGGTGATTGCCGCGAAGTTTCCTTTGGAGATATTGCGCAAGTTCTCGCCGTGGATGCTTGCGGGGGCCTGTGTCTTGCTTGCGCTTTGCTTCGTGCCTGGAATCGCGGATCCGCAGTATGGTTCGAACCGCTGGATCAAGGTGCCGATCATCGGCCAATTCCAACCTTCCGAAGCGGCGAAAATGGTCATCGTCCTAGCTTTGGCGGCTTGGTTTGCGAGATGGCAAACGGAGGTTCATACCTTTTGGCGAGGCTTCGTGATGCCTGGAATCATCGCGGGTATTCCGATTGTTTTGATCGCTGGGGAAACGGATGTGGGCACCGGGCTGTCGCTTGGGGTTGCCGTGGGAGCGATGATGTTTTGTGTGGGTACCCGTCTGCTGTATGCGGTCCCTACAGCTCTGGCGGTGATTTTGGGCGCAACCTACTATGTCATGCATGATGTGGTGCGGCGGAGTCGGATCGATGCGTGGTTAGATCTGGAGAATCCGGTCCACCAGCTTGACAAGGGCATGCAGCAGTGGCGTGCGTTGCTGGCCTTGGGCAACGGTGGGCCGTGGGGAGTCGGCCTCGGGAATGGCGTCGAGAAATTCGGGACTCTCACCTTTGCGCACATCGACTTTATTTTTCCTGTCGTGGGTGAGGAGCTGGGTTTGCCATTCACCTTGGGAGTCGTCCTGTGTTACGTGCTGATCGCTGTCGGCGGGTGTGGCATCGCACTTCAGGCGACTAACGTGTTCAACCGTTGCGTGGCGCTTGGCTTGACCTGCGTCATCGTCGTGCCGGCGATGCAGAATATTGCGGTGACCACCGCGATGCTGCCTAACGATGGGCTTCCGCTGCCGTTTGTGAGTTACGGTGGCACCAGCCTGGTGTTCAGCCTGGCGGCGATCGGGATGCTGGTCGGCATTCACCGTCGCTCGCCGGTCCATGCCTCGCAGGAATTCCCGCTGGCCCGACAAACGCGACTCGCGGTGCGTTTGTAGCCGACCCTGCGGAACCTGGTGGGCGACTGAAGCTGTGGCAGGTGGCTAGTGATGTGCGACGCGCAAGGCCAATTGCCCGGAGCTGGACCTTATTCTCCCCGGGTTGTGGGAGCCTGCAGGAATTCCCCGCGGTATAACGGAGGGCCGCGCCGATGCTCCGCTGGCGTTCGAATCGGCCGATGAATGGGCATGGTGACTACAATTGCGTTAAGATTCGCCGATG
>JAYWDF010000525.1:0-1677 GCA_043779985.1 Akkermansiaceae bacterium
ATCAGTGGACCCCCGCCGGCACGGGAAAGGATTTCACCTTCGGAAACACCCTCGCTCCCCTCCAGGCCTTGCGCCACCGGGTCCAAGTAATCTCCGGGCTGGAGCATCTCAATGCGGACCCGGGGAACGATGGTGCCGGTGATCACGCCCGTGCTAACGGAACTTTCCTCACCGGAGTGCGTGTTAAGAAAACCGCCGGAAGCGATATTTACGCGGGCATCTCCGTGGATCAAATCGCCGCACGGCAAATTGGCAAGCGCACCCGTTTCGCTTCGCTCGAGCTATCCTGTGATCCTCACCGGAAATCCGGTGGCTGCGATTCGGGCTACTCGTGTGCTTACGAATCCAATCTCGCTTGGCGCACCGCCACCTCGCCGCTGTCACCGGAATCCAATCCGCGGATGGTCTTCGAGCGTCTCTTCGGTGCCGGCGGGCACGGCGAACGCGGAGCCAGTCTCGCCCAGCGCCGCGCCCAGCAGCGCTCGATCCTCGACTTCGTTCTCGACGATGCGAAGTCGGTGCAGAGCAAGCTTACCCATCGTGACAAGGCCAAACTGGACGAGTACCTCACCGGAGTTAGGGAAATCGAAGAGCGCATCGTCACTGCGGAGAGTTTCACCCACGTCGTGGATCCTCTGATGCCGACACCCGATGGAATCCCCTCCGCCTATGATGAATACATCCGGCTGATGTTTCAAATGATGGCGCTGGCTTTTGAAACGGACTCCACCCGCGTCTCCACCCTGTTGCTCGCACATGACGGTAGCAACCGGTCGTTCCCGGAAATCGAGATTGCCGAAGGGCACCATGGCCTTTCCCACCACCGGAATGAACCGGATCTCATTCAGAAAGTCGCGCAAATCGACCGCTTCTACGCCGAGCGATTTGCGGAATTTCTTAATTTGCTGGAATCCAAGCAGGACGCCGATGGTCACTCGATTCTTCGCAACTCCATGATCGTTTATGGTTGTGGAAACTCCGATGGAAATCGTCATACGCATTCCAATCTCCCGGTCGTCCTCGCCGGCAATGGCGGCGGGACCCTGGCCCCGGGGCGCCATGTGGAGGTCAATGCGACTCCGATGTGCAATCTCTATCTAAACCTGCTCGACCAGATGGGCGTGCCCTCCCTTGATCGATTTGGCGATAGCACCAAGCGCCTGTCAAGTATCTGACACGCCCCCCGTTCCATCCAATCTCTCCCTATGAAAAATCTTCTGATTCTCCTCGCATTCTCCGCCCGACTGTCCGCTGCCGAGCCTCCTGCTTCCATTCTCCTTTGGCCAAATGGCGCACCCGGATCGGCAGGGAAAGATACGCCGGAAGTCGTCGTGACCTCCGCAAGCGGTGAGCAACAGGTTTCGAATATTCACAAGCCGAGCATCACGGCCTATCTGCCCGCGAAGGATAGAGCCACCGGAGCCGCCGTCATCATCGCACCCGGCGGTGGGCACAAAATGCTTTGCACCACCCACGAGGGTAGCAATGTCGCTGAATGGCTAACAAATCACGGCATTGCCGCGTTCGTCCTCAAATACCGTTTGGCCAGTGAGCCGGGCTCCACTTACACCGTGGACGACCACGCCGTAGCAGACATGCACCGCGCCATCCGACTGGTTCGCAGTCGGGCGAACGCATGGAATCTCAACCCCGCGGCCGTCGGCGTGATGGGCTTTT
>JAYWDF010000526.1:0-1673 GCA_043779985.1 Akkermansiaceae bacterium
ATTCGAAAAGCCGGTGAAAACCCGCTACCTGCGGGTGACGGTGCTTTCGGATCACGGGCAGGCTTTTCACGCCGCAATCGCCGAGATTGAACCAATCACGATCGATTCCCCCGATGTCCGCGATCTTGGAATCATCCCGGGTTTCAACAAGTGACGCGGATATCCGTCGAACAGATTGCGAGCGCCTGCGGATTCGCAACGGCATCTCATTTCTCGCGAATTTTCAAGGAATCCGAGAACATCACTCCGAGTCGTTTCCGCAGCGATTGGGATGGTTGTCACTTCGCGATCTCATACTGATCACGAACGGGTGAAACGCAGTCTGAGGAAAATCCGCCCTGCCGTCGGAGCGACATTGGCTGCGATTCGTTCAGGACGCTCGTCGATGAGGATCGTGGAATTTGGCTGAGTGGTCCAGCTGACCATGTCGGTGGACCATTCGACACTCCAAATCCCGAGCGCTCCCCTTGATTTCGGCCATGAAATTTGCAGCTTGCCCCCTGCGTCGATCTGCATCGAGCCGGCGGTATCGTGACTCAGCGGATCGGTTCCAAGGGCATACTCGAGGAGGTTGGATCTTCCGTCGCCCTCAACATCGCCTTCGGAATCCGGTGTTGATCCGGGTCCGAACCACCGGTTGGACCATTCGTCAAACGTCTCGCTGACGATGACTTTAGTGCTGGCCGCGATCGACTTGCCACCGCGAGTCGCATTCAAGGTGTAGGTGACGGTCGATACCGGGTTCACCGTCTGAACGACATTCCCTCCGAGGTCGTGAGACCACGCCAATACCAGCGGATTTTCGTCGATCGCATCGAGGTGGAATCTGGAGTTTGCTGCGGTGCTGTCAGTCCAGAGAATTGGCAATCCGGTGGTGCCGGAAATGTTGAGCACGAGGCCGGACAGCGGATGTTTTATCCGGAAGCGCGAGGCGTCCACGGCTTCGAATTTCCATTCGCTTGCGGGGCCATCCGCCGGAGTCTGAACGACCGCAGTGGCTGGCGATAGATTGCCATTCAGCGGTTTCAGACAAAGGCCCGATGTTACGGAACGGATCCAACAAGCGCGCCCGGCTTCGGGTTGGAGCCAGATCCTTCCATCCCCAGGTTCGACGCATTCCCATTGTTCGCGGTCGTTTCCAACCGGGAGATCCATCGTCAGCGCGGCGGTGGTGGTCGCGGAAATGACCGGATCCCGATCCGAAGGAACTACTCGAAAACGCCATGGCCTGTCATTTTCGGCAGGAGCCGCCCTCAGCGTCACGGGATTGCCGGGGCGGCTGATGATTTCGGCGGGCATGGCACCCAGTGTGTGGCCGCCGGCTTGTGCGCCCAGCAGGAGCCTGTTTGTCGTCCGGTCGTTTCCTAACATGGCATTCACCTCGACCCAGCGGTCCACGCTAGGCGGCAGGGTGATGACGGAGCCCGCGCCGAGATTGTCGGACCACTGGTAGGTGGCGGATAGATCCACCCGGGTAGCGGCAATGACGGATTCCCCGGCCCGCCGGACGACGACGTTGGATCCTTTTTGCGTGAGGACCCGGCCGGTTCCGGGGTGGGTTAGATAAAGCCCGCCAGCGGTTGTTCTGACGTCCCACGCGTTTGTGCGGGACCGCAATGCCTGAAGCGAGATCTGATCCCCGCCGTCGATGGTTAGATAAAATCCGTCCGCCA
>JAYWDF010000527.1:0-1672 GCA_043779985.1 Akkermansiaceae bacterium
ATTTTAACAATTTAACGGAAAGAAGAATTCCCCCGTTTTTGTCGAGGATTTCGATAAGTTTTTCCAACAGATTCACATAGGCTTGTGTTCGTTTTGGGCTGACATGTTTCTGCATGATGGTGGCGATTAGGTCTTTGTGTCGCACCAATATGTCTTCCAGCCTGCCTCGCGATCGAGTGAACTTCCTGAAAAACTCCTTGTCGTTATTTTTGATTTTCTTGGCAATTAACTCGACAGTTCCCATGAACATGGGTCCTGAATGTCGTCCAGTTGGTCCGTAGTAATAGACGGCAGGGTGAAGACCGAGGCTTCCTTTGTCGTTGCCAGTAATTCGGCTCAGAATTTTCTCGCCTTGCTTTAGAATGTTCACAGTGGACTCTCCCGTGAAGTCGTCATCCATAAGCGGGAGCGTCTTGGGATTCCCGGATAAGTCTCTGTTTGCCGTCAGCAATAGGTCAATTAGGATCTGAAGAGCAGCGCGTATGCCTTTAGCTCCTCCCAAAGGCAGGTCCAAGGTTTTGATCGGACTCTTAATCTCCGGATCAAATAGAAGTTGGTGCATAGCCTTTGCCAATTCTTCAACCTTGCTTGCTTTGCTATCCTCAAAAGAGGACCAATACTTGTTGCCATTGCCGGCGCGTATGACAGCTCTAGCTGCTATGGGGATTGGTTTTCTGCGATTTTTAAGTAGCAATTCCTCGATCGCGTCTAATGGGGTGCCTTGAGTGTTGATCTTGAAAAATGAAGCTTCAGCTTTGTCTGCATCACCATTGACCCATTGTATCGGTAGTCCCCGTGAAATGACGGCATTTCGTTTTCTAAGATCGTCAGAGGAAAGTTTTGCGTCTTTCGTCTTCGCTTGGAAATGCTGCCAGCTACCGATTTTCACGTTGATGATTTTTCGTGTCTGCTGTGCTGCCTTTCGCTGCTGAATAGAAAGTTCATCTCCGAAGAATGATCTGGATAGCGGGCCGTCCCCGTAGTCATCCAGAATCCACGCCTTTAATACGCTTAGCCTATGTCCGCCATCGATTACGAATAAATGTTGCGTTGATTTCCATAAAATCACCGAAGGGATTAGGTCTCCGTTGACAAAGCAGTCCAGAAGGGAAGCGACTTGAGTAGGAGACCAATGATTGGTTTCCCTCTGGAAATCCGGCTTCCGCAAGGCTGGGCCAATCATTCCTCCCTCTGTGAAATCTCGGAGTGAAATGGTGTTAACCGATTCAAAGAACGCAGTGTCTTCTCCCGTTATCGCGAAGTCCGCTCGCGTCAGCATAGCGTCGAGATTTACCAAATTAGATGCGGCCATGGATTTCGAATTAGCGTGTTTATGCAGGCGTGTAAACCTCCGCGCAGAGGGCGTTGTCGCGGTATTGGGCACCGGGGTGGCCTTTGGCGAGGTGGCTGGGAAGCGTGGGGGATGGAATGAGGCTGATCATCGGCTTTTGCGGAGCTTTTCAGGCTTCGGATGGGGAGGCAATGCGGAAAAGTGCTGAGTGATCAGTGATCCAGGGCATTTGGCAGGCAGAGCTACGGTCCCCACCAGACGAAGAAGCCAGCTTTTTGGCTAGACATTCCGCCCTGATTCTGCATGGTAGAGCTGTTATGACCTCTACGATCCCCTTCATCCCGAGGATTCAAACGGATCCCGCCCTCCACCTTCGCACCG
>JAYWDF010000528.1:0-5169 GCA_043779985.1 Akkermansiaceae bacterium
TGCGGATGCGCGGCCAAGGTCCCGTCGCGCATCCAGGCCTCGATGGTGCTCGCCCCGAACGCGCACGTCACCAGACCGACCGGCACTTTCAAATCCTCCTGAATTTCCCGGCCGAAATAGTATCCCACCGCCGAGAAGTCTCCTGCGGTCTGCGGTGAGCAGACGGCCCACTGGCCGGGCACATCGCGCTGCGGAAATTCATTCATGGCCCATTCCGCGGTAAACATTCTCAGTAGCGGATGATCCGCCGCGGCGACTTCCTTTTCCCAATCGGTGACGCCGGAAAACGAGCGCTTCACGGTCTTGGCGAGCGTGAAGTCCATGTTCGATTGTCCCGAGCATAACCAGACCTCGCCGACTAACACGTCGGTAAAGCTCCGTGTCACCGCTCCGGCCGAGATTTCTAACCTAAACGGCCCGCCTGCGTCCATTTTCGGAAAATCCAGTTTCCAGGTCCCGTCCTCACCCGCCTTGGCCACCGCAGATTTCCCGGCGAGGCTCGCTGTGACCTGGGCACCGGGCGTCGCCGTCCCCCAGATCGGAATCGGCAGGTCACGCTGCAATACCAAGTGGTCCGAAAAAACAGAAGGCAGCCACAAATCCGCAGGGTACAAATCTCCGCCTAACGGACATTCCGCCAGCCCCCGGAGGGCGGTGGCCATGACCTTCGCATTGAACGCGGCCCCCGGCGGACCGGTGTGGGTATGGTCGGTTCCGGCAAATAGCTCGCCGGTTTTCTCCGCCCCTAGACTCTCGTAGCGGTCCGCCAGAAGATTGTTGAAGTCGATGAACCGCGCGTGTTCCTGCGCCGCCGCATCCTTCGCCCAGCCACCATAGGTGTCATCCGAGCGACCGATTTTCCCGTCATTCCACAGGTTGCGAGGAATCAACGAGGCGACGATCGGCGTCGCGCCCTTGGCCTTCGCCTCGGTGATGAATTTCCGCAAATACCAGCCGTAGCTGTGCACCGTCTCCGGCAGTTTGTCGGTGATCCGGACAATGGACTCGCTGTCCTCGCCATTGCCCTTGAGCGAGGCGCGGCAGCGGTCGTCGTTCAATTTCCCACCGTCGTTGTGGCCGAACTGCATCAGCAGGAAATCCCCCGGCTGCAGGTGCGCCATCACCGCGTCCCAGCGCCCTTCGGTGAGAAATGTCCGGCTGCTCCGCCCGCCGATGGCACGGTTGATGACCGTGATCTTCGCCGGGTCGAACTCGTTGACCAAGGAGTCTCCCCAGCCCATTTGGCCCGCAGTCCCGTTCCTTACCGTCGAGTCTCCGATGATGTACAAGACCGGCTTGGCCGCGCAAAAAACGGAAGCGGCCCAAAAGGCGACGGACGAGGCTACATAATTACGCAGAAGCATACCCAGCAAGTTTGCCCCGGAATGACTTCCTTGTCCTTTACCCATAAGGGTTAAGCCGCCGCCCCCTTACGGCAAAGCCCGCGAGCCCTTCGGATCAAAATCCCACCCACCATTTCCAGGCGATGACCCGTTGAGAACACCACAATACCCCCGCCGCATTTGCAGCAGACACCCTGCCCTACGGTTCGGTATGCCTCCACGTTTTCTCCACAGGCGCGGAGCGAAAATGCCCGGTGATGCATTCCCTCAAAAATTTCCTTGGCACGCCGGATTTAATCCATACCATTCGCTCCAGATAACCGAATGCACCTTTCAAAAAAAGCTGAATACGCCCTGCGTGCCACCATTCACCTCGGCATTGCGACCGAAGTGGGCCGTGGCACCATTTCCGGCGCAGAGCTCGCGGAGGCGAACCGCCTGCCGCTCAAGTTCGTCGAGCGGATCCTCCAGGAGCTTCGCGAAGCCGGCCTCGTCGAAACCCATCGTGGGAAATTCGGCGGTTACTCGCTGGCCAAGCCTGCGTCGGAGATCGGCATCGGCCAGCTCGTCCGCTTGATGGATGGTCGCCTCGCGCCGATTTGCTGCGCCAGTGAAAACGCCTACCAGCCCTGCACCTGCCCGGACGAAGAACACTGCGGCCTGCGCATGATCATGATCGATGTCCGCAACGCGATCGCCAACATTCTGGACCGCTACACCGTGGCCCAAGTGGTGGAGGTCACCCTTCGGAAAATGCGCCGCGACGGCATTGTCCCGCCATTCGCCACCGCAGAGTCATTCGCTGCCGCCGCCGCATCCCCGAACCGCAAAGCCGATCCCGCCGACGGCTTTCTCGCCGGCCTCTCCCAACTTGCCACTCCCACCGCCACCTTCGATGAACACGATTCCCACTGAACGCTCATCACCCCATGACTCCAAAGCCGCTTGGCTCGAAGTCGTTCGGCAGAATGTTGCGAATCTCCGCTTCGGCTCGGTGCAAATCACCGTCCACGACGGTCGGGTGACCCAGGTCGAAAGCGTCGAAAAAACCCGCTTCATCGCCTCCCGCGATGAAGCCGGGCCAGGCCAGAAATAGCAGCCATCACGCTCCAAGAAGCCGACCGGACTACTCGATGAATCTTCCCGGTGTCATCCGCGCATCGTCATCTCCCGCCTCCCGCCGATCTCTTTCTTGCCACTCCACTCTCTCCACGCCCACCGCACACTCGGGGGCTCCCTCAATAACAACTGCGAAAGCTCACCGGAACACCGGACGCGGACGCTCCGCAGACAACCATGAAAACAACACAACAATCGCATCAAACTGAAATCCGCGTTCCAACTTCATCCCGGAAACCTCGTAAATCCACCATCCTCGTTTTGCGCTATCGGCTACCTCGGCCCGCTGCGCTGGCCCTGCTCGCAGCGCTTCCTCTCGTCGCCAATGGCCAGGATCACTCCACGGAATTCGTCGAGCCAAACGCCTTCGACCCACTCTGGGGGCACGCCACCCTCTACAAGGACGACCTCAACCCCATCCTCGAAGAATTCAAACTCCGCGGTCGCTATCAGGGGCAATACTGGGACACCGATGCCGACCAAGGCAGTCAGAGCAACTGGGAAGACCGCCGCTCGCGCTTCGGCTTTGACGCCAGGCTCCTCGACAAGAAAATCGAGCTCCGCGCCGACTTCCAGAGCAACGATGGATTCAGCGATTTCTACGACGGTCTCGTGGATGCCTATGTCCGCTGGAAACCGAAGTCCTGGCTCAGCATCACGGCTGGAAAAACCAAGCCCTTGATCGGTCAGTACGACTGGCTGGAATCCACCAACACCCAGCCCACCTTCGAGCGCTCCCAGATCTTCAACCAGCTCGGCATCAACCGCGCCGCCGGACTGACCGTGGAGGGCACGCAAGACGATTTCTCATGGCGCGCCGGAATCTATACCAACAGCACTCCGGCCACCACCGCGGACCCGATCACCAAGATTTCCTCAGGCGCTTTCGGCGATGGTGAATTCGGCGATTTCACCGGCGGAGTCTCCTACTCGCTGGGCGTGGGTTACGATTTCAAGCACCTGCTCGATGCCGAGAAAGCCGACTTCAAGCTCGACTGGCTGCACAGCGAGCGCGAGGCCGGGGATCTGGTATTGAATAAATACGACGACATCCTCTCCGCGACCTTCTCCGTGAAGCAAGACGGCGCAGCCCTTGTCATGGAAGCTTACCACGCCAGCGGTGGCGACGGCACCAACAGCAACGTGTTCGGATTCTACCTGGAACCCACTTATGACATCATCCCCAAAAAGCTGCAACTCGTCGGTCGTTACTCCTATGCGAACAGCGAGGGTCCGCTCGGGATCGTCGGACAAACCCGATATGAGAAAAAGGTGGCCACCCACAAGGCCCTAGGCGACGCCTATCAATCCGTCTACGGAGGAGTTCAATACTTCATCTATGGCGACAAACTGAAGCTCATGGCTGGCGCCGAGTGGGCGCGGCTCGAAAACAAAACCGCCGCTTCCTATGATGGACTTACCCTCCTCACCGGCATCCGCCTGTCTTTCTAATACCATCATCCCTACCGATTCAATCCATGAAAACTTCGTTTACTTTCCTCGCTCTCGCTCTCCTGGCGCTCACCAACTGCGAGAAGAAATCCCATCCGCTGACCCTGCTCAACGTCTCGTATGACCCGACTCGCGAGTTCTACGCCGAGTTCGACACCGCATTCAAAAAGCACTGGCTCGAGACCCGGGGCCAAGCGCTTGAAATCAAACAATCCCACGGCGGCTCCGGCAAGCAGGCCCGCTCGGTCATTGATGGCCTGGAGGCGGATGTCGTGACGCTCGCCCTCGCCGGCGACATCGACAGCCTCGCAAAAGAAGCCAAGCTGCTGTCGCCGGATTGGCAGACCAAGCTATCAGATAACAGCTCGCCCTACACCTCCACCATCGTCTTTGTGGTGCGCAAGGGAAACCCGAAGGCCATTCAGGACTGGCAGGATCTCACCCGCCCCGGAGTTCAGGTCATCACGCCGAATCCGAAAACCTCCGGCGGCGCCCGCTGGAACTATCTCGCCGCATGGGCTTGGGCGAACAAACAGTTCGGCGGAGATCAGCCGAAAATCTTGGATTACATGACCCGGCTCTTTAAAAACGTCCCCGTCCTCGACACCGGCGCGCGCGGAGCCACCACCACCTTCGCCCAACGCCAAATCGGCGATGTCTTCCTTTCCTGGGAAAACGAAGCCTATCTCATCGAGAAGGAATTCCCCGGTAAAACAGAGATCGTCTATCCATCCATCAGCATCCTGGCAGAACCCCCGGTCGCCGTAGTGGACAAAAACACCGCCAAACACGGCACCGCTGAAGTCGCCAAGGCCTATCTGGAATTCCTCTACACGGACGAAGCCCAGGAACTCGCCGGAAAACATTTCTATCGCCCGCGGAACCCGGCGATCGCGGCAAAGTTCAGCGGCAAGCTGCCGGCGATTCCTCTCGTCACCATCGACGCCGGTTTCGGCGGCTGGGCCAAGGCGCAAAAAGTCCACTTCGACGACGGCGGCACCTTCGATCAAGTGTACGGCACCCGTTGAGTTCAGCTCACTAACTAAACATCCATGTCAAAACGACGCGTCATTCCCGGATTCGGGCTGTCGATGGGATTCACCATCACCTACCTCAGCCTGATCATCCTCATCCCGCTTGCCGCCCTCTTCCTCAAGGCCGCCAAGCTGGGACCCGCCGAGTGGTGGAGCATCCTCAGCTCGCCGCGAATGATCGCCGCAGCCAAGCTGACCTTCGGCGCCAGCGCGGCCGCGGC
>JAYWDF010000529.1:0-1666 GCA_043779985.1 Akkermansiaceae bacterium
TCTAGCGCAAATGGATCGATGTCATTGGCCCAGATCGTCGTGAATCCCGCATTATGGAATCCAAGGTCCAATCCGCCACAGCCGGTGTAGAGCGAAACGCATTTCATTTATGCTTATTTGGCATGAGCCCACTTTTTGTCAACACCTCTGAGGCGTTATCTGCAAAATCCAATGGCGTGCCCCAAAAATCATTCGACGAAGAGCTGGGAAAGTATTTCGCCGACCACCGGCGAGGGCTTTCTATTTCCCAAGAGTTTCTCGCCGGTATCTTGCGACGAGATCAGACATTTGTCTCCAAGGTCGAGACCGGGAAGCGCACATTATCGCTATTTGAGTTCATCCGCTGGGCAAGAGCATTGAATCTATCTGAACAGCAAAGACTCACTCTCCTCACCCATCTCGAATTCCATGCTGAATAGTCTCTCCGTCCTCCCGCTAAGTCCTTCCGAATTGCAAGATGGGATTAAGGATGCAGTTTCAGCTTTAGTCAGCCGAGGTTTCACGGAGGAAGAGAGCCTCTTAAAGCTGGGAGATGATTTTGACGTCTGGCTGGACGACGGCACATCGAGAGATAGATTTCCAGTCGATCTCATTCCGATTCTTGATAAAGCAAGTTGGGTTGGATCGAATGACCAAGGGCGAGGTATGTGTTACGCTTCGTTAGTGGGAAAACTCACCGGACTCTTCACTAGAACCCGAAGGGATGCGGCGATAGCCCTTTCACAACTTCCCTTAATTCTCCTCTTGGCCCGGAACTTCAGAGCATCCTCTGCTAGAATCGCACGTTTGATGGGACAAACGGAAAAAAGAATCACGGTTGACTGGCGAATGGTGGAATTCATTTTAACCCACTTTGGAATTCGGAGTGAATTGGACCAGCAAGCAGTTGCCCTACTTCTTCAAAATGACAGGAATCATTTGGATCAAGAACTTGTCGATTCTACGATTTCCACTGTAGCTGAGATGCTCACCGTGCAGGCCGAGAATCTTGGCTTGGACCAGAGATTCCAAGAGGGAGTTGTTCGCCTTTTCACTCCTGAGACAGGGGCACCCTTCATTCCCTATCTTCAGATACTTTTATATGTCTGTGTGGTTGATCACTTTTACGATCATCCGCCAGAGTTTATTTATACTTTCAAGCCTAGAGGCGAAGTGGCCAATCTGATATTCGGAGTCTTTCCACCTGAATTAGCTCCTGGCGGCAATCCAATGCTCAATAACTTCAAAGCAGTGAATCGAATTACTCGTGATTGGGCTGATTCAAGGTCAGATAACCGTGAGCAGGCTAGGGCACTCGTGGAAATTGTAGAAGGATTGTCATCATTGACCTATTCGCCCAGAGTTCAAACTTCGTCACTCCTGCGAAAGGCAATCATTAGATACATCGAAATAATTACTCCAGACCCAATTCATATCGTTCAGCAGACGGAGTTTGAAGTGATCAAGCGTTTTGTTCGAAGCGTTTCCGCCCGCCAGACCTTCAGCAGGGGAGTGATTGAACAGCGTGTCGTTGATTTTCTAGCGGCCATTGAATATCCACATCCTACGTGGCGGTCTCGCGGTCTTGGCGATCCTGTAAACGCGAGCAACACTTCTTCAAAGAAGCTCGGCGATTGCGATTTTCAGAATCTGGTTGAAAGAAAATGTGTCGCACTCGAAGCACATG
>JAYWDF010000530.1:0-1663 GCA_043779985.1 Akkermansiaceae bacterium
AAATTTGTGGCGCATCCAGTCGGTATCCACCGAAACCTCCATGGCCGCCATCCACGCGCTGATGTCAACCGAGCGCCCGGCAACGCCATTCAAATCATCCTGGCCGAACACGTGGTAGAGCGAGTGGCTGATGTTAGCCCGACCGATGTGGCCCTCGCCGTTCCAGCCCAGGTAATAGGCCTGGAGATCGTGAGGAGCCACGGTGCCGATGGGTGCCGGGCGGACGATGTTGCCCGCGCTGTCGTAGGTGAGACCGCTGTCGCTGCCATTGTCCCAGTTGGCCAGAAAACTGAGTTGGGCGGTGTAGCCTTCGGTCAGGAAATCCTGGTAATAGACGTTGGCGACAAGAACGTTCTGGTTGCGGTCATCGAAAGTGTTCAGCTCTGAAAAGGACTCTTTCTCGAAGAGATCGAACAACGCCAAATTATACTGGATGCGGTTTTTCTGCAGATTTCCGAAAAGCCGGTATCCCCAGTTCGAATCGAAAAACACATGGCCGCGGAAATCCGCGTTGAACGTCTGGGTGCCTACCCGCAACGCCGCGAAGTCGTAATTCTCGGAAAGGTCGAGCAGGTGCGTTTCAAAAAAGAACTGCTGCAATCCGACACGGTTCTCGAATCGCTCGGTTGCATTCGTGTTGTGGAAGTTTCCGTCGGCAGGAAAAAGGAGTGGATCGAGGAAGCCGCCGACATCTCCCGGGTTCACGATTCCGGAATTGCCAGGAGGATTGGCCGTCGATTGGTCAAGCCCGCGCGGGTCCGGGGAGACGACGTTTGCCTCGTAACCCGAGATATAGTTGGTGTTGAAAACAGGCTGGATGCGGAACAGCCACTCTGTGGGTTTGAACGACGTTTCTCCCTTGAAAAGATCGAAAATCAGGCTGGTGTTTGTATTGATGATGGTCTGATCGCCCCTGCCGAAAAACTCCGAACTATCAGGCCGCGCCGTGCTGACTCCCGAGGGGATAGGGATATCGTGAACCTCGATGTCGGTGCTGTTTTGCAGGGTCAACGAAGCGAAAATGTCCTGCCCGATGACCGGAAGATCCCCTTTGAGCACACTCTGATAGTAGGGGTGCCAGAGGTATGGGGTCCTTCTCTCGTAGGGAGTTTCGGCGATACTGTCCTCCAGGTAACGATTCCACACTCCCGTCGCAATGCGGTAGCGGTCCTCGACAGCGGTGGCGTTAGACGGGTCGTCGGAATGTTCGTGATGACCCGCGTGCCAGTTCTCGGAAATGTGTTCCTCGTAGCGGACACCTTTTCTCGGCAACAGAAACGGTTCCCCGATGTCCGGTTCGTAACGATCCCCCGGTCCTTGCACCAGTTCGGCCTCGATCCGGCGTTGCTCCAAACCTTGTCGCGGCAATTGCATATCATCGGGGATTGTCGGGATGAACTTGGGAAATACCTTCGGGCCGCCCGCGTCCCGCCTGAAAAAGCGGTCATCGTGGAAAGCGGGATCGTCTTTGAAGAATCGGCCGCTTTCCTGAGGTTTTTGCTCGTGGTCGGCGAGGGGGCCGACGTCCATTCCAGCTCCAGGATCGGGGTTGAATTGCGCCGGTGCCAGCAACGAATCTTTATCGATGGTGGTCTCCTGCGTGATCTCAAAAACAGGCAAGCGTGGTTCCGGCGCGGGATTCAAGCTCGGATCGGGAGAGAAA
>JAYWDF010000531.1:0-13847 GCA_043779985.1 Akkermansiaceae bacterium
CCTGCTCCATCAGGGGACCAAAGATGCGCTGGACTTGATCATTCGGGATGCCGCGGGCCGGAATCTCTTTTTCCAAAGGGAGACCCGGGTCGAGGGGGAGGTGAACACCGGGTTCATTTTGATCCGGTGCGGCGATCTCACCGAGGCCTTTTTCCACGATGTGGGAGTTCGCCTCGAGTTGGAAACGAGCAAGAATGAGCAGGCTGTCGAAAACGAGATGCTTCGAAAAGGAGTCGATTTCGACTGGGGCTACCTACCGGTCACTTTCGTGGCACGAACACACGGTTGGCCACCGCCACGACTCATGGACATCTACCATGCTAACTACACGGTGGGGCCTAAGGGGGTAGAACAGAAGATCCGCCAGTTCAAGGCGATCAAGGCCATGCAGCGGTTTGGATCTCCTGCCATCGTCTACTTCACGCTTCGGCGCTGCGTGGAGAAAGCGATTGAATTAATCCGCCGCTAAACTTTACATCGATCATCGGAATCCTGTCTTCATGCCGCCCCCCCTGAAAATTGCAGCGGTCTTCGCGACCATGAACCGCGCGGCGACCGCGAAGGCGTGTGTTCTGGCTCTGGCGCGACAATCCTGCCCGCCGGACGTGGTGCTGGTGGCGGATAACTGTTCGAGCGACGACACGGTATATGTCCTTGAGTCGTTTGATAATCTTCCATTTCAATTGATTATCCATCGGATGCCCGAGAACCGGGGAAATGCCGGAGGCGTGGAGGCCGTCATGGATCTTGCATTTGCCGAAGGGGCCGATGCGGTTTGGATTCTCGACGATGATTCGTGGCCTCGGGAAGGAGCCTTGAAGGCGCTGCTCGATGGCCAATGGGATCCTCACATGGTTCGCCATCCTCTCCAGATCGATCCCACGACAGGTCGGTTCACGTGGCCGCTGCAAATCGATGACGGAAGGGGTGGTTGGCGCTTGGCATGGAGCGAAACAGAGCTTCCGGAAGGTCCCAAAGTGCGGAGCAGGATCACTTGGACGGGAGCACTGCTCCCGAGGGAAGTTCGTGACATCGTAGGCCCGGTGAATGGGGACTTGTTCATTCGCGGGGAAGATGAGGAATACCCTTGGCGCATCGAGCAGGCGGGATTTCCCCAGGAAGCAATTCGTGCCGCTGTAATGGATCATCCAGGGCCGCAGAACGTGGTACATTGGCAGGCATTCGGGAAAGGCTTTTTCTTCGAGCGGGGGCTGGCCGATTGGAAGCTCTACTACAAGGTGCGCAACATGGTGTGGTTGAAACGAAAGCAGACGGGAGATCTCCGGGCGATTGGGATCGCCGCTGCTTATACGATCGCCGGAGTGATCATCGATGGACCAAGGCGCATTCCCCTGCTCTTGCGGGCGATTTCCCACGGATGGAAAGGTCGGTTAGGGAGAATGTAAAACCTCCCACAGCCGCGCTCACAGGGAATTATTCGCTCTTGACCCTCAGCCGCCAAGGAGCCGTCCGGCGAAAATAACCGTACACCGCTAACGCAACGAAGATCCCCATGGCGTCACAGGTCAGGTCATACACGTCCCCCCAGTCGAAGCCATAGCCGAATGCGAATTCCGCGCCCTCCATGGCCAAACTGAAGAGGACGGCGAGCGACCTGGCGGACTTTTTCCCTACCAAGCAGGCAAACAGCAGGGTCGGACCGAACAATAACAGCGCGTGGAGCAGGGGGCGGACATTCGAGGCATAGTGCTTGAAGCGTAGCGCCGGATCTCCTTTATCGGGAATTTCACCCACCGATTCCAACAGGGCCGCTTGCCCGCTTTGGGGAGCTGGCGATGCGATTCGCGGCCCGGTGGCGGAGGGAGCCACGTCGCGGACGGTTTTAATTTCCTCTCCGATCTCAAATGGAGTTCCGAATGAGTGGAGTGATTTCCAAGGCCCCGGCACCACGAAGTAGATTCCCATGAGAAGCCAGATGCACGCGGCTAACACAGTCCGGATGCGACCGGCCTTCCCGCGGACCCCGATCCAAGCGATCGCCCAACCGAGCCAAGCTCCCATCAGTACCCACCGGCCGATTTTCCAGATCCACGTTTCCTGCAAGACGGTGGCCTCAAATAACGAAACTTCCAGATCGCCACTGACTCCGAGGTTCTCAATGCGCAGGGCCGGGATGGCGGGAGGGTGATCTGGCCGGGCGACCCGTTCCGCGACCCAGCCCTCGTGATCGTGTCTTACCGAGCAGAATGGATCATTTTCCCATTCAGTTTCGCCGTTGCCGGGGTGCCACTCGATCATGCACCTGCCATCTGCCCAAATCTCCTTGCCGGGCATCAGCTCCCTTGCGGTAACGTGGTAGCGAAGATGGAGAAAATCCACCGCTTTCAGATTCGGCAAATCCAAGTGAACTATGACTCTGGGATGGCCCGGATTCACCCGAAGTCTGAGCGTGGGCTGCAAGTCAGGACCGAGCCACTCGACGCCAGAAACCGGTGTGGCCAGAGCGCGAAGATCAGCCAGCCGCAAGGTCGGGAAATCCGGTGAGCGCTCAAAGCGATGCTGCCAGAGAAAATAGAGCACCCCAAGAAGGATCAAAAAGGTTCCCGATAAGGTGACGCGCCGCATTTCCTGCGCTAGAAACCACGCAATTGCCGCATTTCCAACCAAATTCCGGTGGAAAGTCCTACCGTGCGTGCGGGGATGGGCATTGGATCAAATCGGAGCCATTTCGTAATCTACGATTGCAGAGGCTAGGCTTTCAATGATCTTCTCGGTGCAGGTTACTCCGTTTCCTTTGTTCGTCTTACGACATCATGGCCATTAGCCGAAAAGACTCATTCACCCTCCAAGTGCTCCAACTGACGGACGCCCTCTTGGTGTGGTTTGCTTTCTGGCTTGGGGGCGAGGTTCGAGGTTGGGTCGGAATGGGTTCCGACAGCGAGGAACTGTGGACCACCATGAACTGGGTACTCTACATCGCAGTGCCCTTCACGCCGCTGATCCTAGAGAGATTTGGCTTCTACGATCATCTCAGGCACAAGAGTTCAGGGTCCTCGATGGCGCAGTTGATCCGCTCATTGATCCTCCTGATTCTCCTCCTGGGATTGTTCGCGGTTTTTGCAAAGCAGACGGGTGCGAGACGACTGGTTCTGGGGCTGGGCCTCGTTTTCGTCTTCATTCTGCTGCTCCTGCGTGACCGCATCACCCATATCTGGCTAAAGAGGCGCACGGAAAGTGAAGCCACTAAAGAACGCATCGTGATCGCGGGTTCAGGAGGCGAAATGGTGGATCTCCTGAATGAACTGGACCCTGAGATCACCTCGGGCTGGAAGGTGGTCGATCATTTCGATCTGGGCACCCGCGAGGTGCATGAGCTCTTCGCCCTATTAAAGGAGCAATCGGTGAGCCGGGTGCTGTTCTCCGCAAAGAACACGGAATTCGAGAAAGTTGCGCGGGCCGTGGAGGCGTGCGAACTGCAAGGGGTGGAGGCCTGGATCGCCGCATCGTTCATTCGCAGCCAAATCGCCCGCCCGGTCTTCGACGTGATCGGCAGCAAGCCGATGTTGGTATTGCGCTCCACGCCTGAGCTTTCCTGGGAGCTGCTCAGCAAGGAGTGCTTTGATCGGATCGCCGCATCGCTCATTATTCTCGTGACGCTGCCGTTGTGGATTTTCGCAGCGATTGGCATTACGTTGAAGAGTCCGGGAGCCCCCGTATTTTTCTCCCAAATGCGAGCAGGGCGCTATGGCCAACCGTTTCGCATGTGGAAATTCCGGACCATGGTTGCGAACGCGGAAGAAATGCTCGACCAGATCAAGGAGGATCATGGCAACCAAATGGACGGTCCTGTTTTCAAGTTGAAACACGATCCTCGGATATTTCCATTGGGTGCGTTGCTACGAAAGTTCAGCATCGACGAGCTCCCCCAACTTCTCAACGTCGTCAGCGGAGACATGAGCTTGGTGGGTCCCCGACCCTTACCCGTTTACGAGGTGGAGGCGTTTTGCGAACTCTCGCATCGACGTCGTTTGAGCGTGAAACCTGGAATCACCTGCGAATGGCAAGCCGGCGGACGCAATACGATCACCAGCTTCGAGGAGTGGGTGGCCATGGATCTCAAATACATCGATAACTGGTCACTCTGGCTGGATCTCAAGATTCTGTTACGGACCATCCCCGCCGTGCTGTTTGGCAAAGGTGCGACTTGATGAGGTAAAGGCCGAAAGGCTGAAATGCTGATGTTTCAGGGTTAACCTCGTTCCGGAATCTTCATTTCAGCGTTTCAGCGTTTCAGTTTTCAGCCTTTCAGCATTTATTTTTCTTTGTGCCTGCGATTTCCTCCATCTTTCTCGTTCTCGCGTTGGTGCTCGCCGTGGTGATCGGCCCTCAAACCCGGCCATGGACCTGGGGCCCGGCCATGTTAGCGTTGGCGCTTTCCGTTGGTGCAGCGCTCCCGGCGTTTTGGAAAAAGCGGTGGGCGAGTGCGGATTTGGGAAGGGTCGCCTTTGGGTTTCTTGTCGTCGGTTGGTTTGCCTGGCGAGCTTGGATCTCGCAAGTGGGCGAACTGGGACAAGCTGATTTGCTGTTGCTGGCTGGAGCAGTCGGCGCGTTCATTAGCGTTCGTGCGATCGAGGGACATGGAGTTGCCGAGCGGATTCTCATTTGGGGCATCGCCTTGCTTCTCATTGCGAATGTGTTGGTGGTAGCTCGACAAGTCATCGATCCGACGTTTACCCCTGTATTTGGATCTAGAATCGCCGGCTTCCCCTCCGGATTTTACGCCCACTACAATGAGGCCGCCAACTACTTGATCGCATCGTCGCTTCTGGTTGCAGCAGCGGCATTATTCGGGCAGCAGGGCGCATTCACTCGAATATTTTGGGGATTGATCGCAGTTGCAGGATTAACCGCCGTTTATTTCACTCGATCGCGTGGTGGCATTCTAGGCGCGGCAGTGGGCGCGGGAATTTTCGCAACTGCAGCTTTAGTGATCGGCCAGCGCAAGAAATCCCGTTGGTTCGCACCCGCGCTGATCGCGATTCCAGTAATCGGCTTGGTCATCGGCGGATTCGTCATTACCGGATGGGAAGGCTCCCAAGAGCTTCGCAGAGCGGCAAGCGGCGTCGAGGGGGTTTTGGATAACAGCTGCAGACTTTATTTCCTAGGGATCGCCATGTCGTGCATCGGTCTTCATCCGCTGGCGGGCGGAGGTAGCAGAAGTTATAGCTGGGAGAGCTTCAGATTCGTCGACGGAAAAGCACAGGGGGACATCATCACCCATATACCCGAACAGGTTCACAACGAATTCGTGCAAGCTGCCACCGATTATGGGCTCATCGGCGCCGGGTTATTGATCGGATTTCTTGGGACCCTGATCGTAACCGTCGTCATACGAATTCTCTTTTCTGAAACATCCCGCGAATCCGACACGGGAGATGCTTGGCGAGTCGGTGGTCTCGCCGCCTTGGTCGGCATGTTCATCCAATCATCCTTCAGCTTTGTATTCCACCTCATGCCGGGAGTCATCCTGCTCGGGATCTGCCTAGGGAAAATGTCCCGCTCCGCGCTCAAGCGTCAAGCGCTTCCCCAAATCGTGGGCTCAAGGGCCTTACTTTCCGCAGTCGGCATCGCCTGCTTGATCGTGCTCATTCCCGCCGGATGGAAAGGCAGCCAGGTCACCCGGATCTTATGGCCAAGCCATTTCAGCAAGGTCGCCACCCCCTCCGAGGAATCCCAAATCGACGCCCTCACAGAGGCCATCCGACTTTGGCCCCAACCCTCGCTCTATCAAGAGCGCGCCTTCATTTTCCAAACGGCGGCAGGTATTGGTGAGGGAGCGAAATCGCGTGATGCCGCAGACCTGGCGATTGAGGATTATCAAACAGCGGAACGCCTTCATCCCTACGATCCCAACCCGGCCGTTAACCGGGCGAATTTACTCAGCCAACTGCATCGGGACCAGGAGGCGGAAGAAGCCTATGATAAGGCAATCCACTTGCAGGGAGGGATGGAACCCGCCTTCCGAGGGCACTTTTCACTCGCCACCCACCTACTGCGCAAAGCGCTGCGACAGTTTAATCCGACAGAACCCGAGCCGACACTGGCATCCATGGAAGTTGCAGCCCAACAGATGGAGGAAGCGGTCAACCAAATGCATTGGCTCATCCTCGACATGGTAGACTCGAGAACGTCGATCCACGAGAGTCTCGGTGCCGCGCGGGAAGCAAACGGTGACTACAAGGGGGCTCTGGAGGCTTACGACTTTGCCGCAAAACTCCCTAACGGATCACGGGCCCACTATCGCGCAGGCGTGCTGAATGGGAAAATGGCAGCAACCGCCTGGGCAGCTCGCCGGTCATCCGCAGCGCTGGACTATTTCCTAGAGGCCAAGAAGCGGATCAGCCAAGCCAAGGATTTACCCCAAGGCGTTAGCCCGAGCCAACGGGTCGAGTACCTCGCTTACCTGGATCAGACCATCACCTTCCTTAAAGGAGCGAAGGTCGAACCGGCAAAAGTAAACGCTGAAACACTGAAACAGCCTCACTGACTGATCTGATTCCAATCGATCTGCTTCTCCGCGAAATCTGTCAAAAATTTCTGCAGCTTGCCATCGGCTTCCGCCTCGGTGACTTCCTTTTCGATCCAAGGCACTTTACCATACCACATCGAGACGGAGGTATAAGCCCAACGCTGGTCCATACCACGGACCAAGCGGTCTTTCATGTCGATAAAAGTCCGGGCCAAGTGGTCATTGGTCACCTGGTCGTGGCCGACAAAGAAATAGTAAGTGAGGCAGTTGTATTTGGCATACTCCTCGCGATCCTTGTTGCTCGCGATTCGCAGCGACTGAATCGAAACGAGTCGCTTGGTGGCAAACTGACGGCCATTCGAAATCTTGAGCACCCGGTCGCTGGAGGATATGATGTTATGCCCCTGCGACGGCATGCATCGCTCAGGGCGATGGATCGAGTTGTTGATATCCGAGCCCGACAGCACAATCGACAGATCCACGCGGTCGGGAACAAGGTATCCCTCCGCATTGACTTCGCCGGGACGGGCGCTAAAGCAAATTGCTTTGGAAAACTGGGTATCGGGTGCCAAGGTCCCCAACTCGGCCGGACTGGCGATTTGCTTTTGAAAGGACCAATTTTCAGAATTGTCGGGCAACTCCATCCTGACCGCGGATTGGGCGACGGATCCCACCTTGGGCAGGAAATAGATCGCACTGAAGGTGCCGCCTAGAAACAAGGGCAATAGCCATGCATTCCGTTTCATGATTCAGGGAGGATGGTTTTTGGCTCGTCGGAGCGGGTGACCATGACCCGACGGACCTGACGTTGATTGACGCTCTTCCATGGCAGCCCTCCCTCTAAAATCGAGTGAATCGCCAGCAACAATGCCAGCGAAAATGGATAGAACAACAGCAGTCCCGACCAGTCATGCCACGTCGTCGTTGCCCACTTGGCATCGCCATACTCCGCGATGACGAAAATCGAAATCACCCGCAGCGCATTGCCAAAAATCGCCAAGGGAAACGCAGCGAGAAAGAGCAGGACCTTTTTCCATAGCGCCATCTTCGCGACATAGGCCCAAGCGGCGGAGATCATCAGCAAGGCCATCAGCGATCGGATCCCGCTGCAGCCGGTCGCGATATCCAGCGGCTTCCAGTCCCCTTTCAATGGCAATACCTTCGTCCCTTCCACATACGTTTCCACACCTAACAATCCCGAACCATGGTGCGCCAACGAGGTCGCTAACAACTGAAGCTGTGTCGTCGCCTGCTGGAAACTCGGCAAGGGAATCGCCAACCAGAAAAAGAACAAGGGGAAGGTCAGCATTTTCGCTACGCGCCAGCCCCAGAGATACCAGGCGCTCCCCCACAAGATGAAGGGCAGGCCCGCCATGGCGATGCGCGGCTGGAACGTCCGGTAGGCGGCGATGTAAAACAACACCCCGACCAGCGCCGCCACCAAGCCCCAGCAGCTCCCCTCACCGGCGACGGCCTTGAGATCTTTAAACCGATAGAACACCAACCCCGCGATCACAAAGGGGAACAGCAAGCCGTGTTCGTAGTCCGTCTCACCATTCCAAGCGCTGTAAATCCAATCGAAGGCCGACTGCCCGCGTACCGAACCATACCTCGATTCAAACCCGTAAAACCAGATCAATACCGCCACCGCCAGCAAGATCGCCCCCCAATACACCCATTTCGCGACTCCTGAATCGGAAAATTGCACGACGCCAACGCTTGGCTCGGGTGGGTGGGATGGCATCAGGGATGAGTGGGTTGGACGATTTCCGAGCAAAGTATTGCCGACGCTCTCTCCACTGTCAACAATCCGCCCGCCTTCCTGTCTATCGCTCATTTTGCCCATGAAAATCATCAGTGGAACCGCTCACCGCGCCCTTGCCGAACGCATCGCCGAAAACCTCGGCCAACCTCTCGCCGACGTCCACGTTTCCGCCTTTCCCGATGGGGAGACCGAAGTAAAAATCAACGAAAACGTCCGCGGCGCCGATGTCTTCATTGTCCAACCCAGTTGCCCGCCGACCAACCACAACATCATGGAGTTGCTGATCATGGTGGATGCCGCGCGCCGCGCCAGCGCCGAGCGGATCACCGCCGTCATGCCATTTTTCGGGTATGCCCGGCAGGACCGGAAAGACCAGCCGCGCGTCCCGATCACCGCCAAGCTCGTGGCCAATCTCCTCACCTCCGCCGGGGTGAACCGGGTCCTCACGATGGACCTGCACGCCCCACAAATCCAAGGATTTTTTGACATTCCGGTGGATCACCTCTACGCGAAATCTGTTCTGATCACCTACCTCCGCCAGCGCCACCCAGACACCTCCAACCTCACCGTCGTCTCACCCGATGTCGGTGGTGTGAAAATGGCCCGCGCCTACGCCGACGCGCTGGGTGCCGAGCTCGCCATCGTCGCAAAACACCGTGTCAGCGCCACCCGCGTCGAGGCCATGAACGTCATTGGCGAAGTCGAAGGGCGCGATGTCCTGCTCGTCGACGACATGACCGAGACCGCCGGAACGCTCACCGCGGCTGCGGAAATCCTCCACAAACACGGAGCCAAACGCATCTACGCCGGGGTCTCCCACGCGATTCTTGCGGAACTCGGGCACCAGCGCATCCGCGATTCCAAGATCGAGGAGGTCATCACCACCGACTCAGTCCCCCAAGCCGCCGGGCCGAAAGTCCAAGTCGTGGGCGTCGCTCCCCTGCTCGCCGAGGCCATCCGCCGGATCCACGGCGGCCAATCGATCACCTCGCTTTTTACCGTTTGACCAAGCGCTCCGCCGATTCTCGAACAAATTTTTGACAAGTGCCGTTTAGACCGCTAAACAGCGCGCCCCCGCACTGGGTGCAGTAATCCCCGGCGGCAACTCCTACTACCGACCTCACGTCATGGCCAAGAAGACCACACTCCAAGCAGCACCGCGCGCACGCAGCGGCACCGGACGCCTCAAACAAATGCGCCGTGAAGGCTGGGTTCCCTCCGTCATCTACGGAAAAGGCACCGAAAACATCAACCTTAAGGTCGATGCCAAGACCTTCGCCGATCTCCTCGCTCACAGCAGCTCGGAAAACATCCTCGTGAACTTGGAAATCGAAGGCCACGGCACCCGCCTCGCCTTCCTTCAGTCCATCCAGCACGACTCGCTCTCCGGCATCACGCTTCACGCCGACTTCCGTTCCATCGACGAGAGCACCGCCATCACCGCCCACATCCCGACCCACCTCAATGGTGAATCCCCGGGCGTCAAGGCCGGCGGCCTGGTCGAGCAATACGTCCACGCCATCGAAATCACCTGCCTTCCGAACGATCTCCCTGAAACCATCGAGGTCGACATCAGCCACCTCGAGGTCGGAGATTCACTGCATATCGGTGACATCACCTTCCCAAGCGGTGTTCGTGCCACCCACGCGGCAGATGTCGTCGTGGCCCACCTCGGCAAGCCCGCCGCCGCGGTCTCGGAAGAAGCCGCCGGCACTCCTGCCAAGTAAGCTCCGTTTCGTTTTTTAAAAAACGCCCGGTCTGCTCACGCGGTCCGGGCGTTTTTTTGATTTCAAATCTCACATTCCAAGTAGGCTCTTCGAAGTCCTTCTTCATTTCCGCATTTCAGTTTTCAGCCTCTCAGCCTTTACCCACCCATGTCCTTCACCCTCATCGTCGGCCTCGGCAACCCCGGGCGGCAATACGAAGACACCCGCCACAACGTCGGCTTCATGGTGCTGGACCGCCTTGCCCACGCTTCCGGAGCCGCTTTTCAGTCCTCCCCCAAGTGGCAAAGCCATCTCGCCAAGCTCCCCGAATCCGGCACCCTTCTGCTCAAGCCGCAGACTTTCATGAACTGGAGCGGCCGCGCGATTCAGCAAATCCTCTCGTTCCACAAATGGACGCCCGAGCAAATGCTGGTCATTTACGACGACGTCGCCCTTCCCCTCGGCACCCTCCGCTTCCGCGAAAAAGGCTCCGCCGGTGGCCACAACGGCATCAAATCCATCCTCCAGCATCTCGGCACCGACGGCTTCCCGCGCCTCAAGCTCGGCATCGGCGGCAGCCAGCCCGGCGAAATGACCGGTCACGTCCTCGGAAAATTTTCGCCCGACGAACTGCCGCTTCTCGAAAACATGCTTGCCACCGCTCTGGATGCCGTGCAGCTTGCGCGCTCCCAAGGCATCGCCGCTGCGGCGCATCGCTTTCACACACGTAACAATCCACTCCCAGCACCAGATGAGTCGCAAATACCAAGGCCTGATCGTCCTTAACACCAAGTCCCTCGAAGGCACCGTCGACGAACTCGTCGCATCCGTTTCCAAAGAGCTCGAAGCCGAAGGCGCCAAGCTCGACAAGGTCGCCCAACTCGGCCGCCGCCAGTTCGCCTACGAATCGCGCCACCTTGAGTCCGGTCACTACGTCAACTACACCTTCCAAGGCGCACCGGACGTGATCACCAAGATCCAGAACCGTCTCCGTCTCAACGGCCACGTCCATCTCCAGCATTTCGTCCGGGTCGCCTAAGTTTTCTGCTCGCAGCCGCGCGCACAAACCTTCAGCTTTTTTACGTTATGGCCAATCTCAACAAAGTCATGCTCATCGGCAATCTCACCCGGGATCCCGAACTGCGCCACACCCCGAAAGGCACCGCCGTGGCGGAACTCGGCCTTGCCATCAACCGGGTTTGGAAAGACGAGCAGAACCAGAAACAGGAAGAAACCACCTTTGTGGACGTCACCCTCTGGGGTCGCCAAGCCGAGCTTGCGCAACAATACCTCACCAAGGGAAACCCGGTTTACATCGAGGGACGCTTGAATCTCGATACTTGGGACGACAAAACCACGGGCCAAAAGCGCAGCAAGCTCAAAGTCATCGGCGAAAACCTCCAGTTCCTCTCCAGTGGCAAAAGCACCGGCGGCGGCAACAGTGGCGGCTACTCCGAACGCCCGCCACAAGCGTCCTCCGCCCCGCAGCAACGCTCCGGCCCGCCGCAAGGCGCATCCGCCGCCCCTGCCGACGACTTCCAGGAAGACGACGACATCCCATTCTGAAGTAACATAGGCATTCCTGCCTGTTCTTCCATCAAGCGAGGCCGCGCAAGCAGCCTCGCTTTTTTCGTGCCTGTGTTACTTTTGTTTCCCGGATCTCAACACCACCAGCCGCTGCCCCGCCCGGGTGAAACCCATATAGAGCATCCGCGTGTGATCGCGGCGGAGGTCGCGGCGCTCGTCTTCTGACAAACGCGGATCGTCCTCGGATTCCAGCAAATGATCCACCCCTAGCAAAATCACGACCGGAGCCTCCAGACCAGTGGCCGCGTTGAGCGTCGTCACCGTGCAAAACGCTTCAGGTGGAACCGGGCCGGATTTGGCATCGTGGACTTGACCGGTGCCGAGCCGCTGTTCCAACGAGACACGCAGCGCTGGTTCGAGCGAGCTGTTCGCGTGGAGAACCAGCAGTTTCCCCGACTGCAATCCGCCTTCCCGGAGCGAGAAAACCTCGCTTGCCGCCCGTGCGATTTCATCCTGCGCCGTGGGAACGAACTGCTCGACCGGAGCCTCGCCCTCTTCAGAAATCGCCGCCAACTGAGAATCGTCCGGCACGTTCAAATCGGTCTCGCTTTCCTCCGGATCGCGCCGGCTTTCATAAAACTCGCGGGCGAAACGCAGAATCGCCCGTGTATTTCGATAGGCCTGCATCAACCGGGTCGTCCGCCCCCGGACTTCGATGCCTGCAGCGATCCACGATTGGCGGCGACGGAGAAATCCCTGGGTCGGATCGGCTGCTAGAAAGAGATGTCCGCCCGGCTTGAGCGCGGCGCTGGCGGTTTCGAACCAGGTCTTGGCGAAGAACTGTGCTTCATCGATGAACACCGCATCAAAGCACGGAAACCGCAGGCTCTTCTCCACCACTGCCGCTTCGTGAAAACGCAGCGCGATGTTATGCCAGTCCGTCGCGCCCTGCCTTTCGAGCTCATGTTGGTAGGCATGAAAAAGTTTCCACATTGTCTCGCGCTGGCTGCCCCGAAGCGATGTCCCGCGGCCCACGCGATCGGCTTCCATGTACAGATCTTTTTTAAGAAGTCGCTGATCCTTGATCCAACCAATTTCATCTGCCAGAAAAGCAGCAGACAGCTTCGCCAGCGGTGGCATGCCTTCCTTCAAACGCGCCAAACACCGTTCGATTTTTGACGGAGCCCATCGATCGCCTTCCATCCGTCCGAGGCACTTGACCGCCCATTGAAAAAACGTCCGGCACGAGAGATTTTTCGGCATGTCCGCCAAGTGTTTCGAACGCCGCTCTAACTCGAAGCGCAAGGGCCGGTTATGAGTGAGCACCAACACGCGCGCTTCAGGATGAAGTTTCGCGGAAAGGAGCGCCCGGTAGAGCAGCACCAGCGATTTCCCGCTGCCCGCCACGCCGGTGACCAGGCGCACCGATGCCGGCGTCTCTTCCACGATGTCCGCCTGCCGCGATAACAAATCGAGGTCGTTCTTCACGCACCACTCCTGATCGAAATCCAGGAAACACGCGGGCAGCTCCGCAGCCGTATTGCGATCCATGGGCGTGCGGGCGACGAAGCCATCCGGCACTTCGGACTCAGGCGTGTAGGCGCGCCGCAAATGAGTCAGCCCCGGCTCGGGCAGCGCGGCGGATGCCAGCGCTTCCAGCCGCCGCGTGAAATGCGCCGCCTGCACCTGATGGAGTCCGAGGTAGGACGTCTCCGAATCCCCGGTCCGCAACATCGTCACCTCGTCCACCGTGCCTTCGTTGACATTGGGGAAAATCACCAGGCGCTTGAGAGGCAACTCGCCTGTTAGCGGCCCTAGCAATTCGCTCGACCGAGCGACGAAGTTTCCCAACAAATCACTCTCCAAGCGCCCGAGATCCTCCGGCCGCAGCGCCTCGTCCTGTGTGAAAAAATCCGCCTGCAGCGCGGTCTCGGCGAGCTGCTGGGATGTTCCCGCCACCTGGATGAGAAACGCGTGGCGCTCGCGCCAAACGAGGAAAACGTGCGGCCGCGTCCCTGCCTTGTCATCCAGCGACAGCCAGGCGGTGAAATCGTCAGGCAGGGATTTGAGCACCCGGTAGAAGGCGAGAAACGCCTTGTCCGGTTTACCACGTGGCTTTGCTGGAATGATTCTCGCCATCGCCTTTATTCGCCAGCCGCCTCCAATAAGGAAAGTGCCACCGCGGCGTTTTCGTCATGCGAGGCGTTCCGATCAAGCCACTGGTGGAAGCGTTTCGAATGAATGATTACCACCTTGGTCCGCGCGCGGGTGACCGCGACGTTGAGCCGCTGCGGATAGGTGAGGAACCCCGCCAGCCGGTCCATGAAATTCTCATCAGAAACCACGAAGGAAACAATCA
>JAYWDF010000532.1:0-5134 GCA_043779985.1 Akkermansiaceae bacterium
GCCTGGCCGCCGGTGGCGGGAACGATATAGATCTTGGAACCGCCTTCGCCGGAACCGGAGCTTATTGCCAGCCATTCGCCATCGGTGGAGAGACCATGATCGTTGTTGTTTTTGAGGGCGATGCCGGTGTTGATTTTTGTCAGTTCTCCGCCTTCAACGGGGAGTGTCCAAATAGAGCCTTCACGGTTTACGTAAAACTGTTTGCCGTCGCGTGACCAGTTAGGTGCCTCAAACAGCGTTTGGTCGCGGTGCACGGTTTTGCGTTCGCCGGTCTCGATGTCAAGGGTTTCGAGGCTGGTTTCCCGAATCCGCTTTTCGCCTTCCTTGGCGATGCGGTTGGTGGGGGAAACATTCGAAACCAGTGCGGATTCCAGATTCTTGGAGTTGTGGGCGCAAGCGCCCAAGCCAACGTAAACAGGATCAGGCATTGCAATGGAAACCGCGCCGACAGTTTGGAACGGACCACCTGACTTTGATGCGGACACGGTGAAGATGTCTCCGTCCCGTTCCAGTTTCACCGTCGCCGGAGCGAGAATGGGCGTTCTGGCGGCGAGGGTGGTGGCGCCCTTGGTCAGGCGATACTGCAACTCGATTAAGCCATCGCCATGCACGGCGACATCGACGTATGGTGAATCTTCATCCAAAGTTTGGCGGACCATCGCACACGCCTTGCGGTGGGGCTCTTTGCCCTCGCCCTGCCAGCCGATGTCCATACTGAAGACGAGATCGCCCGTGAGTTTTTTTGATAGGAAGTGGAATGCATCCTCGGCGGACCAGATGTTCTTTCCACTACCGGTGATTCGATACTGACTCTTGTCGGCGAGAAACTCCGCAGAGCCCTTTGGCCCGACTTTTCCAACATCGGTGGAGTTGTCGAAAATGCCGATCTCCGCTGCGGGAGCCAAGAGGGTTGAGAGTGTAGCTAGAGCGCAGGTGCCGAGGATTTTGGTTTTCATGGTTTCTGGATGTGGGTGGTTTTCGGCCGGACGGATCGGATGACGCCAGTGCTGTTATTGGACTTGAGAGTTTCTTCAATCATATGATCGCCGTTGACTTCGGCTTGGAGCCGGTAAGTGCCGTCACTCGCAGTCCAGAGAGGACTCCCTGTCGGACTTTCGGAACCGCAGACCAGGATCATTCCTCCCGCAGGAATCGCCTGGTGCAGTGCGGGTGTTGAACTGACGGATGCGCCGTTGACCCGGAAGGAGACGCTCAGGGGGGGGGCAGCAGGCGAGGGCCCGGTGCCGCGATTGAGGATGGAGGCGACAAACAACACCGAATCGCCTGCCACCGGAAAGGCCGGGATGGTGCGGAGGTTGGTGACCATCAGATCGGGTAGTTCTGCTGTCGGATTCAGCGTGAATGATGCGGATAGGGGCAGCTTGTCGGACGCCCCACCGATGTGAACGGTGTAGGATCCGGTCGGAACTCGGTAGCGATTTGCGGTAGAATCAAAAATATAGAATTCGTCCGGACTCAAGGCGAAGCTGACACGGCGGGTTTGCCCGGCCTGAATCGCGACTTTGGAAAATCCCCGCAGTTGCTTCACCGGCATTTCCACTGCGGGCGAGATTTCACCGGTAGAAAGATAGAGTTGGATGATCTCATCACCGTCTCGTTTTCCGGTATTGGTGACATCCGCCTGTACGACGATCTCCTGCCCTGCGGAAGCTGAATCCGGAGTAACCCGGAGATTCCGGTATTCGAAGCTCGTGTAACTCAGGCCACTGCCAAAGGCGAATCCCGGCTCGAGTTTCTGCTGGTCATACCAGCGGTAGCCGACGCCAGTGATGGCGACGTTCTTGAAGTCATTGTCCCGGGGCGGGAGCTGCTCGTTATTTTTAGGAATCGTGTAGGGCAGCTTGCCGGACGGATTTTGATTTCCTAGCAAAATTTCGGCAAGTGCGCGCCCGCCTTCCTGGCCGGGGTAGGGGAGATAAAGCAGCCCCTTCACCTGATCGACAACCTTGTCGACGGCGCATTGGCCGCCGGTGATCACGACGAGGACCAGGCTCGGGTTGGCCGCAGCGAGTTCGTTAATGAGATCGTTCTGCACGCCGGGCAGCTCGACGCTGCCGGTCAGGCGGTCGCCCTTGATGAAGTATTCCTCACCCTCGACGGTGTTGTCCAAACCACCGACGAAGATCACAACCTGCGCCGCCTTGGCGAGGCGTTTCGCCTCGTCGAAACCGCTGCGGTCCGGGCTGTTGATCTCGCAGCCCCTCGCGTATTGGACCCCCTCCTTTCCGAGTAAGGCTTCCAAACCTTGCCGGGGAGTGATGGTGTAGGAGGGGATGACGGCCGAGCTGCTGTGCCCATCCAGTGGCAGGTTTGCGGCGTTCGGGCCGATGATAGCGACGGATTTGATGTTCGGATCAAGGGGCAGGATAGAGTTCTGGTTCTTGAGCAGGACCATGCTTTTTAGGCCGCTTTCGTAAACGAGCGCGCGGTGTTCCGGTGAATCACGGGTCTGCTCCTCACTGACGGCCGGTTGTCCATCGATCATTCCTGATAGAATCTTTACGCGCAGGACGTGGCCGACAACCTTGTCGATTTGCGCCTGGGTGATTCTGCCATCGGCGACCATCGCCGGCAGGTCTTTATTGTAGAGTTCGGTACCCTCGCAGAAATCCAGTTCCGCTGCCATCGCCTTTTCCGTGCTCCAGAAACCGTCCCAGTCGGACATGGTATAGCCTTGGAAACCCCAGCTGTCGCGCAGGATGGTTTTGATCAGGTTGTAGTTCTCGCCGCACTTGTCGCCGTTGATCAGGTTGTAGCCGCACATCACCGAGAGGGCACCGCCGTCCTGGACGGCCCGCCGCCAGTGGGCACCCCAGAACTCGACGAGGCTGCGCTGATCGATCTGATAGTCATTCTTCTGGCGGCCGGATTCGTAGGTGTTGAGGTTGTAATGCTTGATGGTCGCGAAGACGGAGGTCTGATTCATGCCACGCAGAAATCCCTCGGTGATGCGGCCGCCGAGAAACGGGTCCTCGCCGATGGTTTCCGGGGCCCGGCCATTTCGGGGATCATGAAGGAGATCCAATACAGGTCCGGCAATCCTGTGGCGGCCGCGGGACGCCTGTTCGAGGGCAATGGCCTTGCCGACGCGCTGGATCAATTCCGGATCCCAGGTGGCGGACATCGCGAGGGTGACCGGGAAGCACGACCAGCCCTTCGACTTGTTGCCAATGCCGTGCGGCCCATCGCTTCCGGTAAACTGCGGAATCCCGAGCCGCTCGTTGGCATCGGTCTTGTAGAACAACTGCGCGATTTTTTCCTCTAGGCTCATTTTGTGCAGGAGGGCATCGACGCGGGCGTCAAGGCTGGCGGGGATTGTGTCAGCCAAAACCGGACCTGCGAGGAATGCCGTGAAAATCAGGGCGATGGAATGTTTGACCATGTTTCTAAAAATCGGGTAGTTAGTATTCAAGACCGAAGCCGAAAGGATAGAGTGGATTCTTGATTGCGGCTTTGTCATGGCCGAGCGGGACCTGATCCATCGAACGCGGCCATGTGAAGGAGAGCTTTCCGGTGGGTGGGAAGTCGCCGAAGAGGACGTCGGTCACGCCGTTCCCCTCAGTGCCGGGGAGCCATGCAGCGATGATCGCGTCCGCTTGATCGGCGATGTGACCGAGTATCATCGGGCGTCCTGATAGAATGACCACCACTACTGGTATCCCGGAGGCTTTGGCATCCGATACGGCGGTCATGTCTTCAGCAGAGAGTGAGAGTTCGGAGCGATCGCCCTTTGCCTCCGAATAGGGTGGCTCGCCGATAACCACGACGGTGGCATCCGCGTCCGTGGCATCCGCATGATCGGTGGAAACCGTGACGACAGTGTCTTTTCCGGCAGCAGCACGCAAGCCTGCGAGAATAGTGGTGCCCCCCGGGGTGACGGCACCGCGTCTGCCCTGCCAGTCGATCGTCCAACCGCCGCACTGCATGCCGATATCGTCAGCGCCACGTCCGGTGACGTTGATGCGTTTCGCCTTGCGGGAAAGCGGGAGCACCCCGCCCTCATTTTTGAGGAGCACCACCGATTGGCGGACCGCTTCACGGGCGACGGCGCGGTGCGCGTCGGAGCCGAACTCCTTTTGGAGCGAGGTGTCCGCAATCAGCTTGGCATCTATGTCCATCATGCCATGGGCGAACTTGACACGGAGGATTCGGGTTACGGCGTCGTTCACTCGCTCGATCGGGACTTTTCCCTCATGCACGAGTTCCTGGAGCATCCTGATAAAATCGACGTATTGTTCGGTGATCATCACCATGTCGATGCCGGAGTTGATCGCGATTTCCACGCACTTCTTGTAATTTGAGGATTTTACTTGGCCGGCAGCGTCGTTACTCACGACGGCATTGGTTCCCGAGGCGGGCGGGATGATTTGATCAAGGGCATTGTAGTCGGATATCACGATTCCCTTAAAGCCAAGCTCGCCCTTCAGGACGTTGGTTAGGAGGTGCTTGTTGGCCGTGCACTTTACGCCGTTCCAACTGCTGAACGAAGGCATCACCGTCGCCGCCCCCGCGTCGATGGCAGCGGGGTAGCCAGCCAGGTGAATCGCGCGAAGCGTCTCTTCATTCACTTTGGTGTCGCCCTGGTCGAGAAGCGGATCTTTGCCGCTGACCCCCTTGTAAGTGGTGCCTCCATCGCCGATGAAGTGCTTGAGGCAGGCCATGGCTGAAGAAGGAGCAGACAGGCGCTCACCCTGAAGTCCGCGGACTGAGGCAACACCGAGTGAGGCGACGAGCTTCGGATCCTCGGAAAATCCCTCGTAAGTGCGACCCCAGCGGATATCACGCGGGACCGCCACGCAGGGCGCGAAGGCCCACTGGATGCCGGTGGCCCGGAGTTCCTTCGCGGTGATCCGGGAGGCTTGTTCAACAATCTCCGGATTGCGGGTGCAGCCGAGGCCGATGTTGTGGGGAAAGATAACGGCACCAAGGACGTTGCTATGGCCATGTACGGCGTCGACACCGTAGAACAAGGGACTGGCAAGGCGGGACCTGAGTGCGTGCTTCTGGCAATTTTCGTAAAGACCCGCCCAGTCGGCCTCGCTGTTGCCGGTCTTCGGGTCGGAACCGCCGCCGCTAAGAATGGAGCCAAGCGAAAACTTCTCAATGTCGGAAG
>JAYWDF010000533.1:0-1655 GCA_043779985.1 Akkermansiaceae bacterium
TCCACGATCAGACTCCACATGACCGAGTTGAACTTGCCTGAGACGGGCGTGAACCAAGCGATGCCAGCCAGCCACTCCAGGGCGGTTTTCGTATAGTCCCATGGGTGGCCGTTGATCCCGATGTAAAAGGGGAGCAGTAGAATCACCGATAGGGCAAGTGGGGGATAGATTTTCCAGAACCTGCGCTGAAGATAACTTTTGAGGAGGATGGGTTTATCCGAGAGCTTGAATTTCCAAAAGGGCAGGGAAATCAAAAATCCGGAGAGCGTGAAAAAGACAGTCACTCCGAGTGAGCCTGCGAGTAATGTGCTGCCAACAAATTTGACGATCCCCGTGGCCTTCGGATTGATGTAGAAGAGGTGACAGAACACTACCAGGAGAATGGCGATGCCACGGATGCCATCAAGGAATGCGAAATTCTGCGCATTGCTGGGCGCGACATGCCAGTTCTCAAGCTGGGTAACCAGCGGCGCGGGTTCACTTTCTTCCGGCTTTGTCATACAATCGTAGTAACGGTGGTTGCATGCTTGCGGCGAGTTGGTGATATCCTTGTGGGTTCAAATGCAGGCCGTCCGAAGTGAGGTCTTCTCGCAGCATTCCGTCATTTGAAATTGCTGGAGAGACATCCACAAAGGCAATGCCTTCTTTTTCACAATGCTGCCGGAGGTTGGCATTCAAGACTTGCACCTTCGCATTGAGATCCTCGCTTCCATCCGCGAGTCTCCTTCTGGCAACGGGCATGATCGACAGGACCATCACACGATCCCTCGCCACGTCCCCGCACACTTGATCGAGTAATTGGAAATAGTCTTTGAGCGTATCGTCCGAGGTGCGGCCGGTGCCAAGATCATTGATACCGCAAAAGAGCAGCACCATGGCCGGATGAATCGGTGAAATTCCGTTAGCCAAGCTCGAGACATCTTTGATTTTGGCTTGCGACAGTCCCGCATTGCGGACGGCGAAGCGGCCTTGGAACAGGTCATACCAGTTTCCCATCTCTACCTGACTGTCACCGAGCATCAGGATGAGCGGACGCTCATCCTGCCACGGGGTATCGCGCAGGCTGGCTGTCCTGGCCTGAACGATTTGCTCCCACTTGGCACTTTGCGAGGTTAGTGGGAACCAGGAATCGATTCTGAACAATAGGTGCTCCCGGAAATGCCAAGTTAGCAGGAATAACAAGATCCAACCGCCCCATGGGGCGACTATTTTGAGTAGGTGCATAGGCACGAGGAGAGGGGTGCAAACTGGAGCGTGAAATTCAATTTGCTCGGATAACTCTTTGGATTCTGTGCTGAATGAAGACCCCGCACTGCTCACGCCCCGCGCTGGCCGGATACCAAGCGCTGCTCTTTGATCCGGGCGTGATTTCCTGACTGCAGGATGAATGGAAGTCGGCTGCGTTTTAGGTAGGCCGGCAGAGGAAGGTTGTTTTCCAGCAAACGGCACATTCCTATGGATAGTAGATATGCCCCAGCTCCCAATTTGAAGTCTCCAAAAAGGAAGACGAAGATCAATGGTCCAGTGATCATTGGAATTCCCACGAAGAGAGCGAGAGGAAACCACTCGGTCCCGCGGCAGCGGTTGATTTGACGGTGTGCGTGGACGGCAAGCCGGACCTGTGCCAGCAGGAAAAAAAACAGGCCGATGTAGCC